>CAYNPC010000001.1:0-47838 GCA_964399025.1 uncultured Ruminococcus sp.
TCGTGATGTTCCGAATGCATCGTCTCATGTCCAAACTGATGGGTCATAGCTGGCTCACCCAAAATGCTTTCATAATTTTCTTCTGCTGTCTTTTCCGGTGCTTCTTCTGCCTCTCTCTGCGCAAGCGGCACTTTTCGTTCTGCCGTTGCGGCTTCCAATGCTGCCTTCTCTTCTGCTGACAATCGCTTTTTCTTGACGATCCGGATGATGACAAAAATCAACACCAGACCAACCGCACAAGCCAGAGAAATGCTGACAATCTTCACCCACGGAATTTCCAGCGATTTGAAGTTGACACGAATCCCTTCGTCACTCCGGCAGCTGCTGACATACTTAGCAGCAACGCCCTCGTAACCAGTCAGCAAAAATCCACTGACGGCAATATTTTCTGTTTCATCAGAAGTGCTACCATCTGCATTGACTTTCTGCTGCTCCGTCACACCAAAAGCATCGGTGCCGATTTCAGAAACCCGTTTTGGCAGCAGCACATCCATCAGCTGTTCACAGCAATAGAACGCATAGCCACCAATCTGCAACGCCGGTTCGGTTGCGGTTTCCTCCCCAGCAAACGTCACGGACCGCAGCGCATCGCAGTCAGAAAACGCATGGTCACTCAACAGGGTCACTGTTTCCGGAATGGTGACAGATTCCAGCGCAGTACAATATTCAAATGCGCCCGAACCGATTACCTGCAATCCATCCGGAAAGGTCACAGTCTGCAACGGTGCAGCGAAAAACGCACCATCATAAATCGTTGTGACACTGTCCGGCACAGCGAATGCTGTCTCCGTCTTGCCAGCCGGATAGAGATAAAGAATCTCCATATCCTTGCTGTACAGCACGCCATCTTCCAGACAGAACGTCGGATGCGTATCGGAAACCGTCAGGGTTGCCAGATTGCGGCAGCCGATAAACGGCAGATTGCTCAAATCTGTGATGGTATCCGGAATGGTAAATTCGGTCAACGCCGAGCAGTTCTGGAACATATAAGCAGACAGCTCTGTGATGTCCTCCGGCAACGCCACCGATTCCAAGGAAGAACAGCCCATAAACAGCTGATCGCCCAATTCCGTCACGGTATCCGGAACGGTAAATTCTGTCATTGCACTACAATATGCGAATGCCATTCTGCCCAGACTGGTTACATTCTCCATTGTTACCGTTTCCAATGCAGAGCAACCGTAAAATGCGCCGTCCGGAATCTCTGTGACACCACTGCCCAGTGTTACCGTTTGCAGGGCGGTACAAGCCTGAAAAGCACCTGCGCCGATTTCCGTCACGCTACTCGGTACTGTGACAGATTGCAATGCCGTACAACCAGCAAATGCTTGCTCCCCGATGGAGACAACGTCGTAGCCGTCAATCTCCCGCATAATGCTGATGTGCGTTGCCGTTGTAACACAAGATGTGACGGAAACCTGCATATTGGAAAGTACCGTATACGTCAGCGTTCCATCGTCAAATGTACTGCCGTCTGTTACCTCCTGCACACGTCCGCTGCTGATTGCCGTTTCGTCATCCTCTGCCCATACCGGCATACCGGTCAGCAATAAAAACCCCGCTGTGAGACACCCCATTACAGTCTGTGCCCATTGTTTCATGCTTTTTCGCCCTTTCCGCTTTCTGTTTTTTTCTTCTTCTTGCATACCACAATCAGAATGATCACGCCTGCTGCGACGACAACCACGCCGATGATGACACCAATCAGCACACCATTGACACCGCCGCTGCCCTCCAGCACTTCTGCTGTGATGCCATACTGTTTCACATATTTCGCTACCGTCGAGTTTTTATGATAGGTGACAGAAAAATTCGTCACGACAGATGGCGTATCATCCTGTGATTCTGCATACAAGCCAAATGCGGCACTGCCCAAATCTTTCAGAGAAGCTGGCAGTGTCAGATTTTTCAATTCCAGACAGTTATAGAATGCCTGTTCGCCGATACTGGTCACGGTATCCGGAATGGAGATATCCGGCAGCCGGACACAAGTATAAAATGCGTAGTCGCCGATGCTGGTCAGATGTTCCGGCAGTGTGACAGCCGTCAGAGACGTACAATACGCAAACGTATTATTTGGCAGCTCTGTAATCGCATCCGGTACGGTCACCTGCTCCAGCGACTGGCAATAGAAAAAGACATCTTCGCCCAGCTCTGTAATCTGCTGCATATCAATGCTTTTCAGTTCCGTTGCGCCGGTAAAGCTCCAGTCCTCCAGACGGGTGCAACCATCCGGTACGACATAATCTGTAATGGCACTGGCATCCGGATATTTGATCAACGTAGTGCCGTCACCGGAGAACAGAACGCCATCCTTGTCCTGATAACTTTCGTTGTCGTCTGCCACCTGAATTTCCTGCAAGGCAGAACAACCCTCAAAGACAAAGTCGCCGATTGTCGTACAGGTTGCCGGAATCTCCACTTTCTCCAGTGCAGAACAGCCCTCGAAGGCATACATTTCAATCGTCTGCAATTGGGACGGGAAGGTGATTGTCTGCAAACCGGTACACTGATAGAACGACTCCTGCCCTACGGTGGTCACTGTCTCCGGCAGAGAAACCGTTTCCAGTGCAGTACATCCATAAAATGTACCAGTCGGCAATGTCTCCAGATTAGACGGCAATGTTACATCTGTCAGTGCAATGCAGGCTTCCATTGTGCCCTTGCCCAAAGAGGTAACAGAATCCGGCAGATGCAGGCTCTCCAGTACAGAGCAACCATAAAATGCACTGTCTTCGATGGTGGTAATGCTATCCGGCAAGGTCAGGCTCTGCAACAGGAAGCATTCTGAAAATGCTCCTTCTGCGATACCGGTGATGGCGATGCCGTCCACTTCCGCCGGCACTTCTACAGAAGTCGCCGATTGAAAGCAGTTGGTAATCCATGCCGTGCCGTCATCCTGTACTTCAAGGGTGATATCATCAACGACCCAGTCACCTTCCTCTGTGACCGGTTCTGCCCAGACCGGCAACGCACCGGCACCCACCAGCAGCACGCTGCTCAGCAGTGTGCAAAAGGCTCGTTTTCCTATTCTCATTCTGATTCCTCCGATGATTTGTCCTGTTGATCGTCATCTGTTTTCTTTTCTTCGTCTTTTTTGTCTTCTTTCTCTTTTTTGTCTTCTTTTTTCTGCTTATCATCTGTTTTGCCACCAGAACGCAGACCCAGCACAATCAGCACAGCCCCGACAAGCAATACAACCGCACTGATGCCCAGCAGAATCTTTTTGCTGTTGGATTGCTGACTGGTTGTCGTTGTTGTATCCGCATCAGCAGCATCTTCTTCTGTGTCCGCACCGATTTCTTCTGTTTCGCCATCCAGTGTTTCTTCCAGACCGCCACGTACCTGCGAAGCATCCTGCACGGTAATAAACGTAAACGAGTTTTTGTAATCATACGTGTCATCCGTATCAGAAGCGTAAGTCTGCGCCATCGAACCGGATTCTCCATAAATCTTAAAGCCATCTACAGCGGTGCTCATATCGGATTCATAGCCAAATGCACAATAGCCGATTTCTTCCACGCAAGACGGAATCGTGACTTCCGTCAGACCCGTTCCGGCAAAAGCTGCCTGTCCGACAGAAGTCAGTGCAGCAGACGGCAATTCGATTTCTGTCATGCCGGTGCAGTTTGCAAATGCGGCGTTGCCGATATACGTCAGATTGCTTGGCAGCGTCCATTCCGTGATGTTCTCACAGTAAGCAAACGCATAGTCGCAGATTTCCACAACGCTCTCCGGAATCGAAATTTCCGGCAAGGTGTCATAGGCAAACACCCATTCATCAATATACAGCAACCCATCCGGCAGAATAATCTCCTGCAAGTTGTTGCAATTGGAAAAAGCAGCGTAATACAGCTCTGTGACCGTATCTGGCACGGTATAGCTGGTTGCCTCTGCTGCTGGCGGATAAGCAATCAGACAATCGTCCGTTGTCCGGAAGAGTACCCCATCTTCCACATAATACGTTTCACTGCCTGTTTCCACATCAAATTCTTTTATGTTTTCACAACCGAAAAACACACTTTCCCCAATGTCTGTGATATTGGCAGAAATGGTGACTTTCTCCAACGTTGTACAGTTGTAGAAAGCATCCGCAGAAATACCCGTAATCGTAACATCATCCAATGTATCCGGCAATGTGATTTCCGTCGCACTGCCTGTATACCCCGTCAGGTAGCCCTCCCCTGTGTCGCTGTCGACTTCATACGTAAAATCGCTGCTGTCATCGTCTGCCTGAACCGGTGTCCAAGCGAAAGTGGAGCAGGCAAGCAGACCTGCAAGCGAAAGGGCGCAGAAAAATGGTATCTGTTTCATATCGTGTATTTCGTCCGGAACGGACGACCTCCTTGTCATTTCAAATCATTTTCAATCGGGCGGATTTTCTTATTCTACTGTCACGGACTTGGCAAGATTTCTCGGCTTATCCACGTCGTTTCCACGCAGCACAGAAGTATAGTAAGCAATCAACTGCAACGGTACTACTGCCAGCATTGGCATCAACAGATCATCAAATTCCGGCAAGCCGAATTTCCAATCTGCCACATCCGGATCCGGCTGATAGCTGTCCCGACAAACCAGTACAACCTTTGCACCTCTTGCCTTGACTTCCTTGATGTTGCTGATGGTCTTTTCAAACAGCGGCTTCTGGGTTGCAACGGCAATGACCGGCATCCCATCTGAAATCAGGGAAATCGTACCGTGCTTCAATTCACCAGCAGCATAAGACTCGGAGTGAATATAGGAAATTTCCTTCAGCTTCAGAGAGCCTTCCATACTCAGCGCATAATCCAATCCTCTGCCGATATAGAGCAGGCTGTCAGCCGTAATCAGCGAAGAAGCGATATACTGTGTCTGCTTCTTGTTTTGCAGGATTTCCTCAATGTATTCCGGTGTCTGCTGCAGCTCTGCAACCAGTTCCCGACAGCGTTCTTCGGAAATGGTTTCTGCTGCCAGCGCAAACTCAAACGCCAGCAAATACATGACTGCAATCTGTACCATATATGCCTTTGTCGAAGCCACGGCAATTTCCGGACCAGCATGCGTGTAAATCAGCATATCCGCTTCTCTGGCAATCGAGCTGCCCTTGGCGTTGACAATCGCAAGGGTCTTTGCGCCTCTCTGCTTTGCAAGGCGCATCGCAGCCAGACTGTCTGCTGTCTCACCGGACTGCGAAATGACAATCACCAGATCGTGTTCATCCAGAATCGGGTCCCGATAGCGGAATTCCGAAGCGATATCAACCGTCACCGGCACTCTTGCCAGCTTTTCAATGACGTACTGTCCCACCACACCAGCGTGCATCGCAGTGCCACAGGCAACCACAAAAATCCGATGATACTGTTTCAGAGATGCCGGTGTAATGCCACACTCTTCGAGATTTGGCAGACCGTCCCGAATTCTCGGCAGAATCGTGGTCTTGATGGCGGACGGCTGTTCGTGGATTTCCTTGAGCATGAAATGTGCATACCCGCCTTTTTCTGCGGCATCCATATCCCAGTCAGCAGTTTTCCGTTCTTTCTGTACGGCAAGACCGTAGGCATCATAAACCTTTACGCCAGCTTTTGACAACACAGCGATTTCGTCCTGCTCCAGCAGATAATAATCCTTGGTATACCGCAGAATTGCCGGCACGTCAGAGGCAATAAAGTTTTCCTGTTCGCCCAGTCCGACAATCAGCGGACTTTCTTTTCGGGTTGCATAGACAACATCCGGATGATCGGCAAAAATAATGCCCAGTGCATACGACCCCTCCAAATCCCGAATGGTATTGGAAATGGTTTCAATCGGGCTGCCGTTGTAATTATAATCCAACAGCTTTGCCACAACCTCGGTGTCTGTGTCACTGGCGAATGTCACACCCTTTGCCATGAGGTGATCTTTCAGTTCCTTGTAGTTCTCAATGATGCCATTGTGTACAATGGTCACTCTCCCACCGCTGTGGGGATGCGAATTGACATCTGACGGTTCGCCGTGTGTTGCCCAACGAGTGTGTCCGATGCCGGCATGGCCTTCCGGTCTGCCTTCCTGTTCCATCTTCTGTATGAGGTCAGCCAATCTGCCTTTTGATTTTGCAACTTCAATTTTGCCCTGTTCTGAGAAGACCGCAATGCCAGCTGAGTCATAGCCACGGTATTCCAGTTTTGTCAGTCCATTTATGAGTACATCCGTACAATTACGGTTGCCAACATAGCCTACAATTCCGCACATAGTTCAAGTGCCTCCCTTTTTGTTAATATGATATGTTACATTATAGCACGTTCCCCACACAAATGCAAGCACAAAAAAGGGACTGCGCATCCGCAACAGCCCCTTTTTCTTATTTCCGTTTCAAAACTAATCCTATTTCTGCGATCGTATCTGCTTACCGACCGCCATTACCACCGAAGCCGCCAGAGTTACCGCCCCAGCCGCTATTGCCGCCGCCGCTACTGGAGAGCTGTGTGCCGCCAGAAATGGTACCGTCAACATAGATGCTCTGTGTACCGAATCCCTCGGTCAACAATGTACCACCGGAAATCGTACCGCCGGTATAGAAGACAGCAGAGCTATCGCTGCAACCAGCATTCAACGTGCTGACAGACTTGTCTGCGATGAAGGACACAATGACATTGCCGGAGGTATCAGCCAATGTGATTCTTGTGCCTGCGCTTGCATTTGCACCAGATGCAGAAACTGTTGTAGTCATGCTGACACTGCCCTCTGCCACGAAGACACCGCCTGTGTAAGACATCGTATTGTCAGAATCGAAGGTATCGCTGCCGTTGGAGATTGCATAGCCGCCAGAAATGGTAAGCGTTCCGTTGGAGTCAAATCCATCATGGTCACCATCTTCTGCGTTGGCAAGTGCAATACCGCCCTTGATCTGCAAGGTGTGTGTCGAGCCATGTGAGGAGCCGCTGTTGCCGCTCCAGCCACCGCCGCCGCCCATGTTGTCATCGTCTCCACAAGATGCATTGTAGCTGTCGTCTGCGGAATTGATTACAACCGTGCCGCTGTTCTGAATGATGTCATATCCTTCAATGCCCTCGTAGCAGTAAGAAGCATAAACCTTGACATCATCAAATGTATTCGAGTTGTTGCCGATGGTCAGTGTTGCATCTGAATGCACTGCATCATCGGCAGAAGCCAATGTCATAGTACCGCCGAAGAGGTTCAGGTTGCCTGCACAGTGCAAGGCATCATCGGAAGAATCAATGTTGATGGTACCGCCCAGAATATTCAATGTGCCATCGGACTTGATTCCCTTTGCACTGTTCTCTACCTTGTTTGCGTTGCCGTCGGAGTCATTGAAGCCGCCGCCGCCAAAGCCACCACTGTGGTTACCGGAACTGCTGGAACCGCTTGTGCCCGTATAAGTATGGCCATCGAATGTATAGATATCCAATGTGCCGCCGTTGACGGTCACATCACTGACTGCCTGAATGCCATCATACAGGACATTCAAACTGATCGTACCGCCGTTGATGGTAACCGTACCTTCGCCAGCTTCGTCATCATTGGAAGCCTTGATGCCGTCTCCGTTTGTAGCGACGGTCACATTCAGGTCACTGAAATCCGTATTGGAAGCGTTGCCGATTGTAACACTGTCCTTACCACGGATACCATCATCAACTGCGTTGACTGTAATCGTACCGTTGTAAACCTTGAGGTCGTTCTTGCAGACGATACCGTCTTCTGTGTTACCGGTAACGGTCAGGCTACCAGCACCCTTCAGTTTCAGGTCATCTCTTGCGAAGATTGCCGCATTGATGGTATTGGTGTTGCCATCGCTATCCACGTAAGTATCCGTATGGCTGCTGCCGTCTGCAATGGTGTTCACCGTACCAGACTTGCTGGAGATGACAACCTCATCGCCGATGGAAGCCACATAAATCGGTGCTGCGGTGGAGTTGCTCAGGTTTGCACCCTTCAGATCCAATTCCACAACGCCATCTGGATAAGCCGTCTTATCCACATTGACTTCGATTCTGGCAGCGGTGCTGTCACCGATGACATCCACGGTCATTGGCTGGGTAATCGTAACAGAAGTGCCGCTGACGGTGACCCCATCTGCACTGGAAACTGTGTTGCCGGAAGCATCCAACAGCTTGACGGTGCTGCCGCTATAAGAAATCGTAGCCACTGTGCCACTGGTCGTAGTGGTAGAAGAACTGCTGCCGTCGGTTGTAACATTGTAGAACTCTGTTGTGTTGCTGCTCATGGTAAAGTTACCATCCTGCGTGCTGCTGCCACTCGGGAGATGGGTCAATGTTGCGCCGTTCAATGCAGCCGTATAAGTACCGGAAGAAATGCCGCTGCCGCTGACAATTGCGTAGCTGAACTTCTTACTCGGTGTCATTTCATAAACTGTGCTACCGTTCTGGAGAATGGTAATTGCCTGCCCCTTCTTCTGTTCGGCAGCGAAATCCAACAACATCACACCCTGTGTGCTGCCGCTGAAATCTGTGGTATCTGCAATCTGGTTGTCCGTTGCCGTTGCCAGTACAGTACCACCTGTGATGTACAACGCACCAGCATCATCCAATGTAAAGCCACGGTCGCCGCTTGCTACGACCGTACCGCCGGAGATGTTGATGGCGGTAGAAGCCTGTACCGCATCGTTGCCAGCCTTGATGGTAACGCTACCAGAAACCACGTCTACTTCTTCCTTCGTAGACTTCAGACCATCTGCCGAGCTGGTTACAGTAACCGTTGCGCCCTCTACGGTCAATGTCTTCTTTGTCTTGATGGCATCTGCATCTGCTGCATCATCCGAATCGGTATCCACAACGATGGTACCACCATTCAGGTTGAGATTCTTGCTTGCATAAATACCGGTGTTCTGAGCAGAAGTGATGTTCAGGACACCTGTGCTATTCTTGGTGACAGTCAACTTGCTGTCTGCATAAATTACACCGCTTGTCTCTGCATTGGCGGTAGTGGCACTGTCTACGAGGGTATTCGTTCCCGTCACAGTCAGCTTTGTCTTGGCAGCTGATACCGTGTTAATACACGGTGCGCCGGTGGTGGAAGTCATGGTCACGCCGTTCAGAACCAGTTCCACATCATCAGCATCTGCTGTGGTATCCGGTACATTGATCAGGATTTGTCCATCGGTAATGCTACCGTCTACCTGATACGTGCCGGAGGCGGTAATGGTTACCGTCTTGCCACTGATGCTGGTCACGCCCTTGCTATCGCCCTCAACCTTGATTCCACTGTCGCTGAGGTGAATGGTAATGCCATCCGTAACCGGATTCAGAATGGCACGCTTCAGCAGAATCAGATCCAGTACGTTGACCTTTCCATCTGCATTGTAATCCGCATTGGCAAACGCCGATGCAGAAAGAGAACGGTTGTTCAGCAGGTACTGCTGTTCTGCCACCACGTCAGTGATGCCAACGCTGCCGTCCAGTGTTACATCGCCAATCAATGTTGCCGTTGCCGCAGAAGCTGGCAGTGCCGGCAATGCACTGGCGAGCACCGTCGTGCAGAACACGCCAGCAAGGGCAGCACGACAAGGATGTTTTTTTGTTTGTTTCATATCGAATCGCTCCTTTTTCCATAACGATTGGGCACATTTTCTACTTCGTGCCTTTTATTGTAGCGTTCATTTCTGAAAGTAAACTTAAAAATGCAACATCACTTTTAAAAAATGTGAAAAGTGCACAAATACGGCGCTTTCAATTTTAACAGATTATACAAGTACCGTAAATTTCTTCGTACAAAAAAGGGGGAACGCAGTCGATTTTTCTGCATTCCACCCATAGATTCTTTTCGATTTTCCAATCGTGCCCAGAAATATGTCTTAAGAAACAGCTACTTGTCGCCGTACAATTGTACCCTTCGGCATGGCAACCGGACACGGAAAGGCACATGGCATCATCGCATGATTGGCAACCGTAATCGGTACACCTTCGCCGTCATACAGCACACCATTCAGTGGCAAGGTCAACGGCTTCTGTTCTGGTGCCAGCAATTCCACCGTATCTTCTGCAAAAAAGCGGTTGCGCTGGGTGACGTACAGCATTCCGTCTTTCCAGTCGTCCACAATGGCAACGACATCAAAACTGCGGTCATAGCTATTGTCTTCATATCGCTGTGCGTGTTCCGGTTTTCCGAAGAAAAATCCCGTGCAATATCCACGATGGCTCACTTTATAGACTTCGTCTCGTATCCACGCCGGCAACACAAAATCCGCCGTCGGCTGTTCCAGATACGCATCGACCGCTGCCCGATATGCATTGGTTACGACGGCAACGTAATAGGACGATTTTGCCCGTCCCTCCAGTTTCAGGCTGTCTACACCAGCCGCCATCAGTTCCGGAATGTGGTCAATCATGCAAAGGTCTTTTGCATTCATGATATACGTGCCCTCGTCATGCTCTTCCACTGGGAAATACTGTCCCGGTCGTGTTTCTTCCATCAGGTGATACTTCCAGCGACACGGCTGTGCACATGCGCCCTGATTGGCATCCCGTCCGGTCAGATAGGCGGACAGCAGGCAACGTCCCGAAAAGGAAACGCACATTGCCCCGTGGACGAACGCTTCCAATTCCAGTTCTTTCGGCGTTTTCGCACGGATTTCTGCAATCTCTTCCAGAGATAGTTCTCTCGCCAGTACGACCCGCTTCACGCCCATTTCATACAGCATATTGGCAGTCTCATAATTGACAATGCCGGTCTGTGTCGACATATGCACTTCCAGATCGGGGGCATAGCGACGAATCAGGGAAAGCAAGCCCAGATCGGCAACGATGACAGCATCTACGCCCGTCTGTACCACTTCCTGAAGAAACGGCACAAACTGCGGGATTTCTGCATTATGCGGCAGGGTGTTGCAAGTCAGATAGACTTTCACGCCCTTGGCGTGAGCAGCCTGCACCGCCGCTGCCAGCTGTTCCGTGGAAAAGTTGGCAGGTGCTGCTCGCATTGTGAATTGTTTTCCGCCCAGATAAATGGCATCTGCGCCATACTGCAAGGCGAACTGAAAGCGTTCCCAATCACCGGCAGGTGCTAACACTTCCGGTCTTCGTTTGTTGTTTTGCATTTATTCTTCTTCATCCTCTACCTGATCATCTGTTTCCGTTGTGGTTTCCAACGGAAGTCCGTTTTCATCTGTTGGCAGTTCTGTGCTAACGCTGGTGCCAACTCCCATGACCACTTTTGTGGTTGTGGTCTGACTGCCGCTTTCATTTGTCACAACGGTCTGCCGGCTGCGTTCCACCTTGTCAATCACGGCTTCGTGTTCCTGCAATGTCCGGCTGAAGTATGTCTCTCTGGTATCCAGATTGGAGTAGAAGTAATAGTAATCCGTATCTGCCGGATACAGTGCCGCACGGATTGCATCCAAGCCCGGATTGCAGATTGCCCCCGGTGGCAAGCCTTCTGATTCATACGTATCGTATGCCGTATACAAATCCGGATCTGCCGTCTTGATGTTCGGCTTAATGACCTCTTCCACATAGTCACTGGTCGGGTCAGATTGCAGCTTTGGATATTCTGTCGGATTGTTCAACCGGTTCCAGAAGACAGAAGAAATCTTTGACATCTGGTCTACCGTTCCGGCTTCCGACTGAATCATAGATGCCAATGTCAGCATCTGATCCAGCGTAATGCCCAGCTCGTCCATGCGGTCATAGTATTCTTGTGTAATTTTGCTGTCGAAATTCTCCAGAATCTTCTGGCAAACCAGATCGACATCCATATCTTCATAGAAGATGTAGGTATCTGGGAACAGATAGCCCTCCATCACATAGAATTTCTCATTGACAAAACTCGGCAGGTGCGATTCATACGTATAGCCATACTGAGAATGGTCATTGAAGAAATCAATGAAATCATCTGCATCACAGACGTTGGTACTCTCCAATAAATCGGCAGCTTCCCGCAAGGTAATCCCCTCCGGAAAGGCAATCTGTACCGTACCGGATGCGTTCATTGCCGGCGATGCCAGCTCTTCAAACAGGGTTTCATACGCCATATCTGGTCGCACTTCATGTTCACCGGCTGTAAATTCGCTGTCCTTGTCGCTCATACCAGCAAAGAACGTAAACAACTTCGGATGGGAAATAATGCCCTCTTCCTTGAGAATCTCTGCAATCTCAGCCGTATTGGCACCCGTCGGGATATTGACGAGCCGTGTCTTGGTATCGTTGTTGATGCCCAGCAGATCCTGTCCCAGTGTCATAACCGTGGCTGAAATGCCGATGGAAACCACCAGAATGGTCAGGGTGATGACCAGTGCAGAGGCAACCCGCCGTTTTTTCCGTTTCTTCTTTTTTACCTTTTTCTTTTTTGGCGCAACGGCTTCCTGCTGGCTGATGCCATCCAGATCCTCATAGAGTTGTGAGGTCTCCGTTGCAGAATACGTTTTCGGCGCAGCGACGTGCTGTCCAGCGGTGGCATTGGCGTGGAACGCCTGTGTCTGCCATTCTGTTTCCGCCTCCGGTATGGGTTCTGTTACGGGTGCTGCCGGCGCAGGAGCAACAACTGGCTGTGGGGCTGCGTGAAATGCGGCGGATGGTTCTGCCGCAGCATGAGAAACCGTCTGCCGCTGTTGCGGTGGCGGCGTTGGTTGCGCTGATTGTACTGATTGCACGGGCTGTGTCGGTTGTGTTGACTTGCTGGTGGATCGCTCGGTATCATCCAGAATTTCTCGCAGAAGTGCGTCCCGATCCTGTGCATCTGTTTTCCGTTCACGCTCCATATACTACCTCCTCTGTTTTCTCTGTCACAATGATCTGTACAGGTAAATCTGTTTCTTCTCTTGGCAACCGGTCTGTCAGAAAAGCAGACGGACAATATCCGACCCGTATCAACTGCGGATACTGCTGTAAAAAGCGGTCGTAATAGCCACCGCCATATCCCAACCGGTAGCCCTGCAAATCGAATGCCATCCCCGGCACCAGACAGACCCCACCTGTTTCCGGTGGTAAGAGAACCGGACAAGCGTCATCCGGTTCCAGAATGCCAAAAGCCCCTTTTTGCAGCTGCTGCAAATTTGTGACCTGACAGAAGACCATCTGATGATCCGGCAGGCATTTCGGCAGGCAGACGATTTTTTCATCCTGCCATGCCTGTAATAAAATCCAATCCGTTGCCGGTTCTGCGGCAGTTGCCGCATAGGCAAACAAAACCGTACTCTGCCGATAGGCAGCCGTCTGACAAAACCGCTCCTGCATTGCCAGATCACAAGCTGTTTTCTCTGCTGCTGTCCGCTGTCGCCGCATGGTTCGGTATTGTTGCCGTAGCCGTTGTTTTTCTGCTTGCAGTTCAGGCATAGACAATCGCCTGCCGGATTTTCTGGCTCTCTTCTTCGCCGCAGAGTGCTGCAATCAATGCCAGACCGAAATCCAATGCCACACCGGCACCTCTTGCGGTGATATACTTGCCATCCGTTACAACGCCATCTGTTCCGACCGTTGCGCCCTCCAGTGCGTTTTCAAAGCCCGGATAGCAGACAGCATGTCTGCCCTGCAACAGCCCTCTGTGTCCCAGAATCGACGGGGCTGCACAGATTGCTGCCAGATAGCGATCATTTTCTGCACAATACGTAATGGCAGCCTGTACCGCTTCCGAAGCTTCTTCGTTCAGCGTGCCCGGCATTCCGCCCGGCAAAACAATCATTTCCAGTGCATCATCCAGCTGGATGGCATCCTGTGTGATGTCTGCGGAAACAGAAATCCCATGGGAACTGGTCACTGTTTTCCCTGTGACACCAACTGTTACAACTGTTTTTCCGGCACGCCGCAGCAAATCAATCGGTGCAATGGCTTCTGTCTCTTCAAATCCATCTGCTAAAAATACATAAATCATACGCTCTCGTCCTTTCCGTTTCCTGTGTTTGGTGTTCGTCTGTTCTTACAAAATACAGAGCGTTCCTTTTTCCAGCAGATACGCCGGATAATAGGACGCTTTTGCCTGCCGCAAGCCGGCAATGCCCAGATCCTCTTCCCGATTGAGATAGGGATACCCTGCGGCAAACCGCTCTGTAAATGCCTGTGTCAGGGCGGTATAAGCCCCTTGATAGGCAATGTCTGCTTTTTCGATATGCGTCACGAATGTATTCCGGTTCAGGGGTTCGCCGATGGAAAACCCGACCAGCTTCCCTGCTACCCGCAACACACCGCCACACAACCCCAGTTCTTGAAAGTGTGTAAAAAACGTGTGGATGGCATACTGTTCCACCACGCTGGAGCGGTCACTGTAACCATCTTTCTGATTGTACAGATTTGCGCTGAATGCGATACAGGCTTCTGCATCCGCTTCCGTCAATTCGGAAAACGTCCAATCATACCGGTTGCGGAACTGGTGCAGATGATTTCGTTTTTTGTGATACCGTTTGCCTTTCAGGGCAATCAGATCTTCTGTATGATAGATATAATCAAACGCAGCTGCATCGGGCTGCCAGACTGCATCCGGAAATCTCGTCTGCAAAAACGCAGCCATTTCCCTTGTGACCCCTGTCAAGCGCAGCGGTTCGCCGTGCGGACAGAGTGTCTCACGCAGTTCCCGCAACAGGGCATCCCAGTCACCGCTCCCACTCGGCACGGTCACATCCGGAATGCCGTCTTCTGTCCCGAACGCTGCAATGATATAAAATCCCTGAAACGAGGCAATGCGGGAATCATATGCCCGATACCACGCCAGATTGTTGGAAAAGCAATACTCACAGCCCTGAAACTGCGACTGCTGCAACGCCGCTGTAATCCACGGGCGGTCTGCCATCGAAATGGTGCGGAATGTCAGCATGATGCATTCCCTTTCCAGAGTGCCTGCACCTGCTGCAACAGAGCTGCCTGAATGGTTTCCACCGGCAGCGGTTCGCCGTCCTTGCTGCACGGCAGCACCTGCCAATGCAGTTTTTCGGCTGCATAATACGCCGCCTGCTGACATTGCAACTGGAATGCAATATCCGATTCATGCAAATCTTTTTTCTCCAGATCGCCGTGATAGCGTTTTGCAAGCAATTGCTGCTGCACCGAAACCGGCATATCCAGATAAATGACGGCATCCGGTTCCGGCAAGCCCAAGCGATGATATTCATACTCTGCCAGCCAGTTGAGATACGCATCCCATTCCGTCTCCGGCAGTTTTCCCATCTGATAAATGGCATTCGATGTTGTATACCGGCTCGCCAGAATGCAAGTGCCGTTATGATACGCCTGCTCCCAGTGTAGCCGGTAATTGGCATAGCGGTCAACCGCATAGAAGCTGGAAGCGGCATACGCATTCACGCCATCCGGTGTGTGCGAAAAATCGCCACGCAGATACATCTTGACCAGCGATGCCGAAGGGCTGTCATAATCCGGAAAGCTGACCGCCTGTACGTCAATGCCCTGCTGCTGCAAAGCGGTCTGCAACAGGGCAAATTGTGTCGATTTTCCACTCCCGTCCAATCCGTCCAGTACCAGCAGTTTGCCGTTTGCCATAAAAAAATCACCTCAAAGTTTCAAATTGCTTTCGCACTTCTGCTGCGTGTCCGCAGGTCATTTTCCCTTCCGGACATCCGCCCTGACAACAGCCGGGACCAGCGTGCCGGAAGAGGGCAGGGGCGGTCTGACAGCAGAGCTGCAACATCGCAGTTGCCAGTTCCCGAATTTCCCACTGTGCCCGATTGCAGCAGCGCAGCTGGAAGAAATGGCGCAGACTGCGGACATTCATTGTCACCATCATTTTTGTTTCACACGCATTGGGCAACACATAACGTGCATCCTCAATGGCTTTTTTCTCCGCCTTCGAACGAGCCGCTTTTTCACTGCAACCCTCCGCCAGAAACTGCGGATAATACGTTGCCTGCAACCGGTCAGCGAGGGCGTTGTACGCCTGTACTGTCTGTTCCATCGTGCGATGATAGCAGGCTGCCGCTTCCGGATCCGCCGCAATCGCAGGCGGTGTGACATACGTAAACTGATTTTTCCGGACGTAACGCTGACTCTGCACCGAAAAAGAAGCAATCCGGTGACGGGTAATCTGTGCCAGCAGAGAACGGGAAACGCCAGCGATGCCGAATGTAAACGTGACATGTTCCACCGGACTTTCGTGTCCCATTTCCTCCAACATGCCAACGAAGCGTTCTGCCTGTTCCGGCTGCATGGTATCCATCAAGGACTCCACCGTAGAATCTGTGTAACAAAGCTTTGCCGCTGCTGCGATGGTCTGTTCCGGCAGCGGTGTATGCGTAATTAACGTAACCGTCAAAGTGGTACCACCTCCAATCAAAACTGCATTTATTATAGCATACTTCGTCCAACCCGTCAAGGAGATGGTTACATGCCCCAGCAGAAATAGAAAAAGCCGCCCCCTCCGAAGAAAGGGCGGTTTTCTCATGCTGTCGTCACTGGATTGTTGTCGCTTTCTTGTTCGGCACGGTGCAACCATGCCGCTGCTAAATCCAATGCTGCATACAAGGACGGTCGCTTCGCCGTCCGGACGCTGCGGTTTTCATCTGTTGACAACTGGTAAATCTGTATCTGATCTGCAACTGGTATGCCGCTGTGCTGACTCTGATGCTTCACTCGCATCATCACGACATAAGGATCACTCATATAGCCGTAATAAATGCAGCTGCCGTTGCGCACCAGCGGATAGCCTTTGTATAAAAAAATTTCTTGCTCCACGATACCCATCCTTTCCTGTAATACGTTTTTTGATCTTAGAAAATTGCGTTACTGCCAGGTTGTCTGAAAATCTTCGTCTGTATCAAAAATTTCCAGATTGTTCTGTAAAGCGTCCAGATACGAAGGACGACACTCGAAGCTCAGCACCCCATCTACAGCGATGTAACAGGTGAAATCGTCGATCCGGTAGAAGGACACCGTCCGGTCTTCTTTCCCGTCATAGGTACTGTAATGAATCTCTGCATCCGGCGTTCCGGTCGGGGTGTCTCCCAACACCACTTCTTCTGCTGCGGTCTGGAGCAGGAAGGAATAGAACAGCCGATACCGTTCCGTATCCACTTCTTCGCCATCTCTTGTAATGGCTGCGGTTTCTGCATCCGTTCCGCTGTTGACGAAGCTTGCGCTTTCCGAACCAACGGTCACATCCAGTTGATTGACATCCCATACATACGTTGTGAAAATCAACTTCGATGCCAATCCGGTCGGCGTAATGGTTGCCCACGGGCAGCTGTCAGATGCAACTGCATACAGAATGTCGTTGCCTTCCAGCATGACCGGATAATATGTGTCCGAAGTGCCGTCTTCGTCTGTCTCTGTCACAGCTGCACCAATATACAATGTATACGTGCTCTTGTCATCACACGCCAGTGTCAATGTTGCAAACGGTTCGGTAATGCCAGCAGCTTCCTTTGCGGCATCGTCCGGATGAACTTCCAGAATTTCACTGGCGGTCAGTCCGAACAAATCATTGATGACAGAATCCGAACGCTCCACGCTCAGGTAAGCAGAAATCGGAGACGTCATCACATAATCGGATGCTGCACCACCGCTGTTTTCATCGTTGGCATCGCTCTGATAGGTCAGTACAATCGGCTGCTCCAGATCTTCCCGTGTGATGGTTACGGTCTGGATGGTCGGTGTATCAGTATCGTCATCGTCATCATCGTCATCCAACGATTCCTGAATGGTAGTACTCAGAAAATCCGTAGCCGACTTGCTGTAGTTTGCCACCAGAGAAGTCTTTACTGTATAAACCGTATCGCTTCCCTCGATTGCAAAATAATTGCTGCTGCTACTGGAAACGCTGTCCCCGATTCGGAAAGAGAATGTCGTACCGTCTTCGAACTGCATCTCGGCACAGATGGCACTGTCACCCAATCCGAATTTGTCCAGATCGTCTGTATGTGCTTCCACACACTGTTCTGCTTCCAGATCGGCGACGTTATTCGCAAGGGTTCGAATCAGTGACGTATTGGTTGGGAGATCCTCCCAACCTTCTACGCCAAAGGTCGCACTCTGTTCTTCTTCGTCATCGGTGGCTGCAACGGCTTCCTGTGTCCGGACAACCACGTAACTGCCGGTGTCATTGGTGACGGTAATTTTCGTCACGTCATCTGTTTCCTGCTCCGAAAGAACCAGCGAAACCTGATCCTCAGCGGATGTGGTGTCTTCTACTGTTTCACTGCTGCTCTCCTCTTCGACGGGACGGGTCAGCAATACAACGCCGCCCACGAGCAACAGCAAAACGGCTACCCCACAAATGATTCCAATGGTTTGTTTTTTCTGCATCGGTTTCACAGTCCTTTCTCTGATTAGCGGCTCTTTCTGCGTGCCCAGATTACCACGCCGATGACAACCATAATTGCCGGAATGACAACAATGACAACGGTCGTCAGCATCTTCAGCTGCGATTCTGTTGCATCAATCGAAGAGATGCTCAGATCCTTTGTGGCAATGACAATGCTGTCTTCCTTGCCGCAGATGGTATTCAATGCGCTGATGAAATATTCTGCATTGTTATAAGAGCTGTCCTGTGCAACATAGTAGTCAAAATAAGCCATAGAACCGATGACCATCACGTCGCTTTCCAGCAGTTCACTATCCTGAGAAATCTGATTCTGTGAGTACGCCATAACAGAATAGCTGCTCCGTTCTGCGTTCTCCGAATCAAAAGTTGTCGTTGTCGTTGCTTCTGTGGTTTCTTCTTCCGTTGCCTCTGTCGTATCTTCTGTATCGGTATCGCCATTCTGAGCTGCTTCTGCTCGTTCTGCGTTGCTGTCCAGATTCAGCGGCACGCAATAAGAAGTATCAGCGGTTGTCAGCAGGTCGGTTACGACTCTGCCGTTATTGGAATCTCTTGTGAGAATCGGACGGGAAACCGGCGCAACGATTGGCAGGGAGGTGTTATTCAGACCGCTGCTGTAATCCGAGCTGGCAATTGTGACAATCGGTGCATACATCCGCTGGCTACCAGCAACCAACAGGGTCACTGCCTGCTGGGTGGAAGAATTGTCGTCAATGACATAGCTGGTGTCAACAACAATATTCCAATCCTTCAGGAATGCATCCAGATTCGGGGTGTTGCCCTGTGTGAAGTCTGCAATATAGAGCAACCGCTTGCCGAGGTTGCCATCGTTATGCAGGAAGTCTTCCAGCTTGTCGATGGCATCGACCGTCAGGTCATTGACCGGTGCTGGCAGAACCAGCAGATCATAATCATCCGGTGAAATGTCATCTGTTACCATATCCAGCTGGGTGACATCATAGCCGTTGTCATCCAACAGCGTGCTCAGTACCTGTGCAGCGTAGATGTTCCCATTGGTTGGGTTGTAAATCGTATCGCCATTTGAGGTCATAATCAGACCCACCCGCTGCGGATTGGCATCTGTTACGTTCATAATGGCATTTGTCAGAGACTGTTCA
Source organism: uncultured Ruminococcus sp. (assembly GCA_964399025.1). Lineage (GTDB taxonomy): Bacteria > Bacillota > Clostridia > Oscillospirales > Ruminococcaceae > Ruminococcus_C. The sequence continues at coordinate 19,305 of CAYNPC010000001.1, forward strand.
CCGCTGAAACCGGTGATGCAATCTGACAGAGAAGCCTGTCCATAATAATAATATTGCAGCATCGTGGAATCCATATCAAAGAAATCAGAAACAGAAAATACTTTTATCCGGTCACCGCAGCTGACAATGACATTGTCAGAACTGATCGTACCGCTGTAGTTGCTCTGATACTTGGAGAGAATATCCGGATTCTTGGTGGTGTCGAAATATGTCACAGAAATCATATCAGAATAGCTCTGATAGCGTTGCAGCAACTCCGTTACCATCTTCAGATAGGAATCCTTTTCCAGTGTGCTCTCCTCTGTGGAAACGGCGATTTCCACTTCTTCGTCCAGATTCTTGATGTAATCCAGTGTTTCATCGGAAACCTCATAGACACTGGAGGTGGTCAGATCCAGCTTGGCATTCGGATAGCGTTCCACCAGCAAGCCAACAACCACGTTCAACAAAATCACAATGGCTGTGACAATCAGCGTAACGACTGCGGCAATGCTGCCGTACTTCATTTTCTTTTTGCGCTGCTTTTTCTTGAGCAGCTTTGCTTCCTGTTGTTCCATTTACCGTTTCCTCCTTACCGCCAACGTCTGGTTTCAAATACCCGTACTGTAAAGAAATTGAACAGCACTGCTGCACTGACATAAAGCAGTACACTGGAGAGATTGAACAATCCATAGGTAAAATCATAAATCCGGCTGAAGAAAGAAATCGACTCCATCGCAGACCCCAGTCCGCTCAACAACGTGCCGAGGAATGTGCTGCTGGCAGAAACGGTTTCTGCGGTGCTGGTAATCGTACCGCTCAGGTAGTCAATCACATACAGAACCACCAATGCGACAATGCCCAGAATATACGAAATAAACTGGTTTGCGGTAAAGGCAGAGAGGAACAATGTAATTGCCATGAAAGCAGCCCCCATCAAAAACAGGGCGATAAAGTTTGACAATACAATCGACCAGGCAACCGTGCCGAAAAAGCTCAGCAGGATAGCATAGACAAATACGATTGCAATGCCCATTGCATAGACGGTCAGTGCGGCAAAATATTTTCCCAATACAATGCCACCCAGAGAAACCGGTGCGGTCAGAAGTCCTTGGTCTGTCTTCTGCGCGCGTTCTTCCGACAACAACCGCATGGTCAGCAGCGGCAGAACCAACACCATAATCAGACGCATCCACGCAAAATAGTTACTCATATCTGTTATGGCATAATTCAGACAGAACAGCCAGAACAGCAAGCCCGATCCCAGATAAAAAAACGTCAGAAAGACCGGACCGATGGCAGAGCTGAAAAATGCACCCAGCTCTCTCCGATAAATCGCTCCCATTTACTTTGCCTCCTCTTCCGTATTTTCCGGCTGATCCGTAGCAGGTGCTTGTTCTGCCGGTTTTGTCTGTTCTTGTTTTTGCGGGGTACTGTTTTCCTGTTCCGGAGACCAGTCACCCATTGTCACCTTGAGGAATACATCCTCCAGCGTCATGGCATCGCTTTCCATGCGATAGATGTGCAGCCCGTTTGCCTGTGCCAGTTCATTGATGGCTTTCCGCAAATCGGCATTGCCGACCGGTTCGATGTCATAATCATACAAACCTGCTTCCGGCTGCTTGTCTGCCCGCACACTGCCAACGCCGTTGAGTTGCCGGATTGCCTGCAACACGGCTTCCCGTTCGCCGTCCAGCCGGACAGACAACCGATGGCTCTGTGACATGGACTGCGCCAAGGTGTCAATCGCACCATCTGCTACGATTTTGCCCTTGTTGATGATAATGACACGGTCACAGACTGCCTGAATTTCTGACAGGATGTGAGAGGAAAGAATCACCGTGTGCCGTTTGCCGAGCCGTTTGATCAGCGACCGGATTTCAATCATCTGATTCGGGTCCAGACCAACGGTCGGTTCGTCCAGAATCAGAATCGGCGGATTGCCCACCAACGCCTGCGCCAGACCGACACGCTGCCGATACCCTTTGGAAAGATTCTTGATAATTCTGTTCTGCACATCTGCGATTTTACAGAGATTGCAGATTTCTGTCAGATGTGCTTTCCGTGGCAGCTTGCTCTTTTTCAGTTCATACACGAAGTTGAGATAACCCATTACCGTCATGTCCTGATAAAGTGGTGGCAACTCCGGCAGATAGCCGATGTCCCGTTTTGCCTTGATGGGGTTGTCCAGAATATCCGTCTCGTTAATCAGTGCTTCTCCAGAAGAAGAGCTGATATAGCCTGTCAGCATATTCATGGTCGTGGATTTACCAGCACCATTCGGCCCCAGAAATCCCACAATCTCACCGTCTTCCACGGTGAAATTGATGTCATCAACCGCAAGATGGCTGCCATAACGTTTCGTTAAATGCTTTACCGTAATCATGCGAAAAGAAGACCTCCTATTTTTTCGGTTTGCCGATGCAATACATAGGCAATCGAATCTATTATAGTGGTGTATTGTGAAAGTGGTGTGAAAATTTTACGAAAGCCGCTGTATTCCATCCTGAACCCGTGCCAAAGTGGCTTCTTTGCCCAGAATTGCACAGAGTTCAATGCCGCCGCCCGGTGTAAAGGACTTTCCGGAGAGGGCTGTCCGCAACGGCCAGAGCATCCAACCGTTCTTCACGCCCATCTCTCCGATCTTTGCGAAGATTGCAGCGTGAATGCCATCCACTGTCCAGTCAGAGATGCTTTCCAGTACCGGCAGAACCGCTTCCAGTGCTTCCTTTGCGGTTTCCGGTGTGGTCTTCATCTTCTTGTGCCGATAGAGTTCTATATCATAATCCGGCAGGGCATCAATAAAGTCTACCTGTTCCGGAATATCGGTAAACAGTTCCGTTCTCGGCTGCAATACGTGACACAGCAGCTGCAAATCTGCGGTTTCGCTCTGCACGGTCTGCCGGATATACGGGATTGCCTTTTCTGCAAATGCTTCCGGTGTCATCTTCCGGATGTATTCGCCGTTGATGGCTTTCAGCTTGACCGGATCAAACAGTGCCGGTGACTTGCTGATGCCAGAAATTTCAAATGCCTGTGCCAGCTCGTCCAGCGTATAGATTTCCTGTTCGCCAGTCGGTGCCCAGCCCAGCAGTGCGATAAAGTTGATGATGGCTTCCGGCAGGTAGCCCTTCTCCAGCAGATCCTGGAAAGAAGCATCGCCGTTTCGCTTGGAGAGCTTGTGGGTCTTGTCCTTCATAACCGGAGAGCAGTGGATATAGACCGGAACGTCCCAACCGAATGCCTGATACAGCAGATTGTACTTCGGTGCAGAAGAGAGGTACTCGTTTCCACGGATGACGTGTGTGATGCCCATCAGATGGTCGTCGACAACGTTGGCGAAGTTATATGTCGGCATACCGTCTGTTTTAATCAGAATCTGGTCATCCAGCGTGCTGTTTTCCACGGTAATATCGCCATATACTTCATCATGGAATGTGGTTGTGCCGGTCAGCGGCATTTTCTGCCGGATGACATACGGTACACCGGCATCCAGTTTTGCCTGGACTTCTTCCGGAGACAGGTCACGGCAGTGCCGGTCGTACATCGGCGCAATGTGAGAGGCTTCCTGAATTTTCCGGACTTCTTCCAGCCGTTCCTTGTCACAGAAACAGTAATACGCATGACCGCTTTCTACCAGCTGTTCTGCGTAGCCCTTGAACATGCCCATCCGTTCGGATTGTACATAAGGGCCGACCGGTCCACCGATATCCGGACCTTCGTCCCACTTCAGCCCTGCAATCCGCAGCGTATTATAGATAATATCAACTGCACCTTCTACATACCGTTCCTGATCGGTATCTTCAATCCGGAGAATAAAATCTCCATCATATTTCTTTGCCAAAAGATAAGCGTACAATGCCGTCCGCAGATTTCCGATGTGCATATAGCCTGTCGGACTGGGGGCAAATCTTGTTCTGACCCGTTTTTCCATAGGAATAACTTCCTTCCTGTTTTCTTTTTTCTTTTCCACTGCCATAATATCAGACGCAATGGCAGCTTTCAACTGTTCTAAGCTGGAAAACTTCTGCTCTTTCCGCAGAAATTCCAACAATTGCACTTGACAGTGCGTATGGTATAAATCGCCTGTATAACCCAGCAGATGCGTTTCTGCCACCGGCAGGTTTTCCTGTGAAACCGTCGGTTTCACGCCGACATTGGTCACACCGTCCCAGACACTGCCGTCCTGCAACACAACCTTTGCACGGTAGACCCCGTACATGGGCACCAGTTGTCCGGCTGCAAATGGCAGATTGATGGTCGGGAATTGCAGCTGCCGTCCCAGTGCTGCACCATGCTGCACCGTGCCAGCCAACTGATACGGCGCACCCAACAGCTGCGCTGCCTGTTCCACATTGCCCGATTGCAACAACTGCCGGATGATGCTGGACGAAATCACACAATCGTTCTGCCGGACGGCTTCCACAACGGAAACCGTAAACCCGAACTGTCTGCCGAACGCCTGCAAATCTGCTACGTTCCACGCTGCGCCTTTGCCGAACCGGAAATCCGCACCACAGAAAACGTTTCTTGCGTGCATCTTGTCATGCAGATAGGTGCGACAGAATGTTTCCCCATCCATCTCTGCAATTTCTGCAAACGTCGGACTGACCACCGCCGTCATACCACTTTGCAACAACAGCTGTTGTTTCACAGCATCCGGATACAGATAACACAACGGTTCTCCGTGTTTCATCTGAACAGACGTGGTCTGCATGGTAAAGGCAACCGGTGACAGACCATCTTTCTGGCAGGCAACCGCTGCCGCCAGTACCGCACGGTGTCCCAGATGCACCCCATCAAATAAACCAAGTGCCACAGCGGTCTGCGGTTGTTCCGTGGCGTTTTGCTGTATCATGTTCCAACCTCTTTTCCTGCGCAGGCTGTCCTGCAAAATATAGTGTTTCACGTGAAACACATCTGCATGTTCCACGTGAAACAACCTGCTCAGAATCGTTTTCCGATCCGCAGTTCTCCTTTTTCCCAATCTGCTGTTGCCGTGCCCAGAAAACCGCTTTCCCATCCGTAGACGGTATAAAGCGTCTGTGCCGGATTCACATGATGAATGCGGGCGAGATCCAGTTTGACCCCGTTCTGAAACATCCGTTCCTGTACCGCATTCAACCGCAATTTCGGATAAGCAGAAAACAGCGAATCGGTTGCCTGTAATTTTTCCGCAATCGTTCCATCTGCAACGGCGGCTGCGACTTCTTCAAATGTCAGGCACTGTTCGAGTGTATATCCGCAGGCGGCGGTTCGTGTCAGTGCTGTCATCATCGCATCACCGCCCAATCGCTGCCCGATATCCGACAACAAGGTTCGGATATACGTGCCCTTTCCACAGGAAACCGTCAGGACAGCGGTCTGTGTGGTTTCCGAAAATGCTTCCAGCGTGATGGAATACACTTGCACCTGTCGGACAGGTCGTTCCACCGTCTCGCCTTTTCTGGCAAGCGCATAGAGTCGTTGCCCGTTGACAGAAACCGCAGAATACATCGGTGGCATCTGTGCAATTTCTCCGACAAAAGACGGCAGCACCGCACGAAGCTGTGCTTCTGTCACGTGCATCTCCGGATATTGCTGCAATACCGTTCCCCAGACATCCAACGTGTCGGTGGCTGTGCCGAACTGTACCGTGGCACGATACGTTTTGTCCTGATTGGGCAGAATGTCACACGCCTTGGTTGCCGTTCCCACCAGAACCGGCAGAACGCCGGTTGCCATTGGGTCAAGCGTTCCCGTATGTCCCAGCCGCTTCATATGCAGAATCCCCCGCAATTTGCCAATGACATCAAACGAAGTAAACTGCTGCGGTTTGTTCATGCAGAGAATGCCATTCATTGTGTTGCCAGACTCCTCTCTACTGCATCCACCAACTGTTGCCGGACGGTTTCTACTGTGCCCTCGATGCGGCAACCAGCCGCTCTGACATGACCACCGCCACCGAACTGCTGGCAAATTGCAGAAACATCCACCTGATCGGTTGACCGCATGGAAATTTTAAATACACCCGGCTCTCTTTCTTTTATCGTGATGCCGACTTCAACGCCCTCAATCTGCAACGGAAAATTTGCCCAACCTTCTGCATCTTCCGGCTGTAGATGATTGGCTTCCAGAAACGCCAGCGTGATACAGATTACCATGCACTTCCCGTCCAGATAAGATTGCAGCTGTTGCATGAGTTCCTGTTCCAGATGCAATCGTTGCATACTTTTCACGACGAACATGGCACGATTGATTTTATCATACGGCACATCTGGAAACTGTTCCATCAGATCCGCCACATGCCGCAATGTGCGAGGTGTGGTGTTGCTGTACTGGAAACAGCCCGTATCCGTTGCCATGCCGGTATAAAGCCGCTTGACAATCTGTGTTGTCAGAGAAATCGGCAGCAATCTGCCGATTTCATATACAATTTCACAAGCGGAGGCGGCTTCTGCATCCAGACAGAGTTCTGTTGCAAACGGACAATGTGTCCGGTGATGGTCAATTGCCAACTGCACCCGATCGCCATAGACGGCATCGAGATCGCCCAACAGTTTCCGGTCTGCCACGTCTACTGTCATGACGGTTGCCTGTTCTTCGTCCACAACATCCGGCACTTCGTCTTCTATCAGAAAAGAAAACCGTGGCAGAATGGGGTCACAGCACCGGACCACTGCGTGTTTTCCCATCAAGCGCAGCATCGCTGCCAGTGCATAACCGCTGCCGATGCAATCGCCGTCCGGACTCTGATGAATCAGAATGATGACTTGTGTCTGTGCCTGTAGCCATGCGGCTGCTTCTGCCTTGTTCATACGGTTGTCTCCTCGTCGTCTTCTCCCAGATGCAGCGCATAGAGCTTCTGATTGATTTCCGCACTGTGTGCAATGGAATCATCTGCAATGAAATGCAATGCTGGTGACTTCCGCAGTTTCAGGCGGTGAAACAGTTCTCTCCGGAGAAATCCGGTTGCGCTGACCAGTCCGGCACAAGACTGTGTTGCCACTTCCATTCCCTGCAAACTGGAAACGTATATTTTGCAATTGGACATATCGTTTGAGAGTTCCACTCTGACAATGGTCAGGAGCGGATCAATCCGAGGGTCTTTCAGCTCCCGCAGCAGGGCGGTCAGCTCCCGAAAAATATCCTCTTCTGTCCGGCTTGTTTTATAACTTGCCATGTGCACGGCTCCTTTCTCTTATGGGCACGCTTTTTGAAAAGAACGTTTAATCCCGATACTCTTCCATAATAAACGCCTCAAAAATGTCGCCTTCCTTGAAGTCACGGAACTTCTCCAGTGTAATACCGCACTCGTAGCTCTCGTTGACTTCCTTTACGTCATCCTTGAACCGCTTCAGGCTGGACATCTTGTCTTCTGCAATGACAATGCCGTCCCGTACCACACGAATCTGGCACTGTCTGGTTACCTTGCCACTCAGAACATACGCACCGGCAACAGCACCCACGCTGGAGATCTTGTAAACCTGCCGTACTTCAATCCGACCCATGACAACTTCCCGATACTTCGGTGCCAACATGCCCTTCATCGCCGTCTGTACATCTTCGATTGCATCATAGATGACACGATACGTCCGGATTTCTACATGATCTCTTGCTGCAATTTCTTCTGCAACCGGATCTGGTCTGACGTTGAACCCAATGATAATCGCATTGGATGCGCTTGCCAACATAACATCGCTTTCCTTGATGCCGCCAACGCCACCGTGGATGACTCTGACCCGTACCTCGTCATTCTGGATTTTCTCCAGTGACTGCTTAACGGCTTCTACAGAGCCCTGTACGTCCGCCTTGACAACGATCGCCAGTTCCTTCATCTCACCTTCTGCAATCTGACTGAACAGATTATCCAGTGTGACTTTCTGATATTCATTGAACTTTGCCTGCTTTGCTTCGTGCTTCCGCTGTTCTACCAGTGTCTTTGCAAGCCGTTCGTCTTCGACCGCATTAAAGATATCACCAGCTGCCGGCACTTCTGCCAGACCTGTGATTTCAACCGGCACAGACGGACCTGCTTCTGTTACAACAACGCCCTTGTCGTTTGTCATGACACGCACCTTGCCGACCGTCGTACCAGCCAGAATGACATCCCCTGTGTGCAGAGTACCGTTCTGTACCAGCAATGTGGCAACAGGACCTCTGCCCTTGTCCAGACGTGCTTCTACGATAGTACCCTTTGCACGCCGGTTCGGGTTGGCTTTCAGTTCCCGCATTTCTGCAACCAGCAGAACGTTTTCCAGCAATTCATCAATGCCCTGTCCGGTCTTTGCAGAAACCGGTACACAGATGACATCGCCGCCCCAGTCTTCACAAACCAGATCATACTTGGTGAGTTCTTCCTTGACCCGATCCGGATTTGCGCCTTCTTTGTCCATCTTGTTGATGGCAACAATCAGAGAAACGCCAGCTGCCTTGGCATGGTTGATGGATTCTACGGTCTGTGGCATAATACCATCGTCCGCAGCGACAACCAGAATGGCAATATCCGTGATGTTCGCACCTCTTGCACGCATTGCAGTAAAGGCTTCGTGTCCCGGTGTGTCGAGGAATGTGATTTCCTTGCCGTTGCAGGTTACCTGATATGCACCGATGTGCTGTGTGATACCGCCGGCTTCGCCTGCTGCGATATTGGCATGGCGGATATAGTCCAGAATAGAAGTCTTACCGTGGTCAACGTGACCCATGACAACAACGACCGGAGAACGTTCTTCGGTGTTATCGGATTCGTCCTCTTCTTCAATCAGACGTTCTTCGATGGTCACAATGACTTCCTTTTCGACCTTTGCGCCCAGCTCTTCTGCAACCAGTGATGCGGTATCGAAATCAATCTCTTCATTGATGGATGCCATAACACCCAGCATCATCAACTTCTTGATGACTTCGGTTGCCGTTACTTTCAGACGGCTTGCCAGTTCACTGACCACGATGGTTTCCGGAATCCGCACTTTCAGCTGCTGCTTTCTTGCCTTTTCAAGTTCCAGCCGCCGCATCCGATCCTGTTCGGTTTCCCGCTTGTTGGAATACTTCTGCTTGTTGCGCTGTGCAGACTTCTGATTGATTTTCTGCTTCTTGGTGGAATAGTTATCCTTGCTGTACTTGCCAGCCGGCGCAATCTGCTCATACCGCTGGTTGTACTTATCCAGATCGACATAAGAGCCACGGGTATCAACCGTTCTACGCTTTTCTGTTGTCGTCGTGGTATCAGAAGAAATCTCCACTTCTACCTTCAGCCGTTCCCCACGCTTCTGCGCCTTTGGCGGCTGTTTTTTCTGCTTCTTGTGATCCTCTGCCGGATGCTGCTGTGCATTGTTCTGCGGCTTTCCGGTTGTTGCTGTGGCAGCTGGTTTTACCGGCTGCTGGGCACGCTGCTGCGATTGTGGCTGCGGCTTCTGCTGCTTCTGCGACTGCTGCTGACCATTCTGATTCTGCGGCGCAGTCTGCTGTTGCTTTTTCCGCTGCTCCTGCGGCTGTTTGTTATGATTCCGGTTCTGCTGCTGCTTCGCAGCTCTCTTATCTGTCCCTTTTTTCATAGCTTTTTGTGCCACCTCTTCCCTCGTATTATTTCTCGTTTCAAAATAAGCTGCGAAGTCTGTGACCTGTCGCTGTTGTGTGACATACTCCAGTGCCAGATTGACCTCTTCCTCCGTCAGCCCACTGCTACTTTTTTTCTCCTCGCCATTTTCTAATTTGGCGAAGATGGCAATCAGTTCTGCCGGCGAAAGCTGCAACGTTTTTGCAACGTCACTCAGCTTCTGTTTTTTCATCATCATAGGCAACGCTCCCTTCCACAAAGTTCCCGGATGCGTTTTGCAAATCCTTTTTCACAGACGGTCAGAATACCGGCACGCTGTCCGAACAGCAACCGCACCTCTTCCATTTCCCAGTCTGTCTGTACCACCGGTATGCCGGCTCGTTCTGCATGGTACAATACTTCTTTCCGGCTTTTCTCTGAAAGATCTGCCGTCAGAAAGATACATGCTGCCCGTTTTCCGGTCATGGCATCCTTTGCCCGTGCAAAGCCTGCCTCCAGTTTTCCTGCCTTACGACAGATGGTCAGTAAGTTCCTGCAATTTTCTTGTAAGGGCATCTTCCATCTCCTTATACTCCGCCGGCTGAAACATCTGTACAAAGGCACGTTCTACCTTCCGGGTTTTTTTCGCCCTTTCCAGACAGGCAACATTTTTACAAAGATATGCGCCTCGTCCGGCTGTTTTTCCGGTTTCATCAATCAGAAAAGCCCCTTCCGGTGTCCGGACAATCCGAAGCAGTTCCTGTTTCGGCTTCCGTTCTCCGCAGCCCATACAGACCCGCAGCACTTCTTTTTTCTTTTTCATTCTGCTTTATTCTGCCTCCGTTGTGGCTGGTTCTGCTGTTTCCAACCCCAGATCCTCTACGATTTCGATGCCGTCTGATTCCTCGGTTGTAACGTGTTGCATCATTTCTGCCTCTTCCTGTGCAGCGGCTGCTTCCGCAGCAGCAACCAGTGCTTCTGCCTCGATGGATGCAGCAGCCTGTTCTGCAATGGCAGCTTCCTTGGCAGCGAGTTCCATTTTTGCCTCTTCGACTTTCTGTGCAATCATTTCTTCGTTTTCTGGTGTTGCTGCCTTGATGTCAATCTTGTAGCCAGTCAACTTGGCTGCCAGTTTTGCATTCTGTCCACGGTTGCCGATGGCAAGGGACAGCTGCTGTGCCGGTACGAGTACGCCGCAGAGCCGTTCTTCCGGATTGATGATGGTGACACTCTGTACCGTTGCCGGTGCCAATGCCTTGGCAATAAATTCTTCCGGCTGTTCGCTGTACGGAATGATGTCGATTTTTTCGCCGCTGAGCGACTTTACGACTGCATCAATTCTGGAATGCTTCGGACCGATACATGCGCTGACTGCATCGACATTCGGGTCATTGGACCAGACAGCGATTTTTGTACGGGCACCGGCTTCTCTGGAAATGGCTTTGATTTCCACAACGCCATCGTAAATCTCCGGCACTTCCAGTTCGAACATCCGCTTGACCAGTTCCTTCCGGACACGGGAAATCTTGATGATCGGCTTTTTCTGCTTGTTGGCAATGTTGGTGACATAGACCATCACGCTCTGTCCCTCTTTCAGTTCCTCACCCGGAATCTGTTCATTGTGGAACAGGTAGATTTCTGTCTTGTCGTAAACCAAGGTTGCCGCACCGCCTTTTTCCACCTGTGTGACGGTACATGTGATGCAATCATTTTCCTTATCCTGAAATTTGTCCAGAATCCGCTGCCGGTTGATGTCCCGCAGGTCGCCCTTGATGGACTGCTTTGCGGAGAGCGCAGCTGCCCGACCGAACTGGCTGATATCCAACCGCTTCTGAATGTAATCTCCCACCTTGGCATTCGGATCAATGGTGCGTGCTGCTGCAATATTGATCTCGTTGTCATCAATCGGTTCATCGTCGATGACTTCCTGCCGCAGATACATTTCAAACTTTCTGGTATCCGGATCAATCTCGACGGTGATGTTTTCTTCACTGTCCGGATACGCCTTTCTTGCGGCTTTCAACATAGCCGACTTTACCTTTTCAATCAGGGTTGCGCTGTCCAGACCATTTTCGCTGCCCAGCGTATCCAGTGCTTCAAAAAAAGCATTGTCCATTTTATGTGCCTCCAATTTTAAAATTCAAATGCCTCGTAACGTTTTACAAAGGTGAGTGCCGCAAGGGGCAGACTGACCGGACCGGTTTCTGTCTGCAACACCAGTGTGTCTGCTTCGCAGGATTGCAATGTGCCAATCCATTCCCGTTCGCCGTCAATCGGACGGATTGCACGGGCACGCACCTCTGTTCCCGCACCCTCTGCGAAGTGCCAGCTGCGGTTGAACTCCCGTTCCAGACCGGCAGAACCGACTTCCAGAATATAGTTCTGCGAAATCGGATCCAGCTTGTCAAGCAGCTGATTCACAGGTTCCGTCATCTTTTCGCAGTCCTCTATGGTGATGCCGTTTTCGTGATCAATAAAGATCCGGAGATACCAACAGGCACCTTCCTTTTCGAACCGCACATCCCAGATCCGGAAGCCGAACCCGTCTGCAATCGGTTTCACAGCATCATAAATCCGCTGCTCCGTTGCGCCGAATGCTTTCAGTTTCATACGAATTGCTCCTTTCTGTATACACAAGTGCAAATATTCCGCTGGAGGGGCTGCAAAAACCCCCTACATAAACGAAAGACCGGAAAGGGTTCCGGTCTTTGCTGCTGCGTTATTCTTATTATAGCACACTGTTTTTCAAAAATCAAGGGGAAATTCACTTGTTTTTGCAATTATTTTTCAGTCTGCACAGATTTGACAAACATATCATAGATGCAGCGGATTGCCTGCTCGAAATCTTCTTCGGCAACGCCAACGATGATATTCAACTCGCTGGAGCCCTGGTCAATCATCTTGACATTGACTCTTGCGTGAGCAAGTGCTGCGAAAATTCTTGCTGCAACGCCTCTGGTACGATACATACCGTGTCCAACGACTGCAACAAGGGCGATGCCGTCTTCGATTTCCAGTGTATCCGGATTGACCCGCTTCCGCAGTTCTGTCATAATCTGTTCCCGTTTGCCTTCCAGCTGGGAAGATTCCAGAATGACTGTCATGGCATCAATACTGGACGGCATGTGTTCCATGGAAATGTTGTGGCTTGCCAGTACATCCAGTACGTCCCGACAGAAGCCGACTTCGCTGTTCATCTTGTCCTTATGGAGATTGATGATGCTGAAATTCTTCTTGCCGGCAATGCCCGTAATGGTATACGTGCTGTATTCTTCTGCACTGCTCTCCGGTACAATCATGGTGCCTGGCGCAGACGGATCATTTGTATTCCGGATGTTAATCGGGATGCCAGCAGACCGGACCGGGAAAATGGCTTCTTCATGCAGAACCGATGCGCCCATATAGGACAGCTCCCGCAGTTCTGTATAGGTAATGGTGCGGATGCCGACCGGATCTTCTACGATTCTCGGGTCAGCCACCAAGAAACCGGAAACATCTGTCCAGTTTTCATACAGATCTGCCCGCATTGCGCCTGCCACGATAGAACCGGTGACATCGCTGCCGCCTCTGGAGAATGTTCTCACATAGCCATCTGCACCGCAGCCATAGAAGCCCGGAATGACAGCATATGCAAAACTGGAAAGCCGTTCTCTCATTGCAGCTGTGGTCTTTTCCCGATTCAGTGTACCATCTGCCTGAAAGAAAATGACTTCTGCGGCATCTACAAATGCGTAACCCAGATAGGAAGCGATCAGCTTTCCGTTCAGATATTCCCCACGGCTTGCTGCGTAATCGCTGCCATACCGCTTGCGGAAATTCTCACCGATTGTTGCAAACTCTTCATCCAGCAAATCCAACGGCATAGAAAGTCCTTCCAGAATGCTGACATAGCGTGCACGAATGGCAGCCAGCTGTTCGGTGAAGTCTTCGCCTCTCTCTGCCATGCCATAGCACTGATAGAGCATATCCGTTACCTTGATATCCTCTTTGAATCGCTTTCCCGGTGCAGACGGTACAACATACCGTCTGGAAGCCTCTGCCTTTATAATAGAAGCAGCCTTCTGAATCTGTCCGGCATCTGCCAGACTGCTGCCACCAAACTTTACAACCTTCATCATCTTACTCTGATTTCATGGCGAAACCTCGCCATAAAATCCACCCTCCTCATCTTGTGATTTCCGAAAAATCAGATACAATAAACAATATATTTCAGTATATTCCTTTTTCCCCAAAAAATCAACTGTGAAATCATATGAATTTTCGGAGAAAAACACTGTTTATTTGTAGAATACGACTGTATTTCCAAGACGGACGATGGAAAATCCATACAAATTACAAGAAACAGGAAATTATGAGCGGGTCGGCGGATGATTTTTGGTTCCTTGCAGGTACTGACAAAGGAAATTGAAAAAGTCAATGGCTTCCTCATGTTCTGCTGCGTGGCGGTGCAATTGAATAATCAAATCTCGCTGACAGATTGGCTCTGCGATGGGCAACAGCGCAATCAGTTCCATGTCCTCCTGTCCCCAAGTGTAATGCGGCCAGAAGCCAACGCCCAGCCCACCGGCAATCAGGTTTTTGACGGTATCCGGACTGTCGCTCTCAAAAATGATATTCGGCGAAAAGCCAGCGTGTAGGCAGTAGCGGTCACAAATAGAACGAATGCTACGAGAACCGGACAAGCTGATAAAATCCTGATTGGCAAAATCCTTCAGCATCACGCTGCTGCAATTGGCGTAGGGCGAAGAGCACGGCACCGCCATAAAAATCCGCTCTGTAAAAATCTGATAGCGTTCTTTTGCCTCTGTCGGCTGCTGGAAAAAAGACCGTGTGAAAATCGTGATGTCTGCATCCTCACACTGCGAATTTTGCACCAGCCGGAAATTCATGCCGTCATGTTCTTTCTTATAGGAAATCAAAGCCCGTGTGACCAGCGTAGAGGCTGCCAATACATTCAGCCGGATGGTGCGTTTGCGCACGCTTGCCATTTCCTGCAACGTCTCCGGCAACTGGTGCAGACTGTCCAGAATCGGGCTGAGGGCATCCCGCAGATAAACGCCATATTCCGTCAGCACAATATTTCTGCCACTTGGTCGGAACAGCGGCACGCCAAGTTCCTTCTCCAGTCGGTGGATGTTCTGGGTCAACGCCGGTTGCGCAATGTGCAGCTGCTCTGCGGTACGAGTGACATGCTGATTTTTTGCGACCGCATAAAAATACTCCAATTGTAATAATTCCACGGTTTCTCCCTGCTTTCTTAGAAAAATCTATGTATTTTGTTGGGAATCATATCTATTTGCTTATCAATCCCAGCGGAAGCTGTTATAAATCGCCGGTTTTTTCGCCGAAACGATATGATTTACCTTATCATTTCCTCGTTTATTATATATTGGACAAATGGATTTGTCAATGCTATAATGGAAACTGTTAAAAATTTAACTTACCAGACAAATCGGTGGATGCTTGGGACACATCCACCAAAAAGGAGGAGCTTACAATGAAATCAAGATTTGATATGATTTCCGCTTACAAGACTTTGAATCGGGTTGCAGAATCCGCCGGTATCGTACTCTTCGGGTCGACTTCCGCTGCACGGCTGCCACTCAACGAACTGATGCAGGATTACAACGTAGAAGTGACGGTGTACAACCGGAGTGTAGAAAACCTGACCATCGAGCAGGCGGAATCTTACATTCCAACTTGCATTGCACCGTTGATGCCGAAGACCATTCTGCTGCATTTCGGAGAGACCGAACTGCTGGAAAACAAGCAGACCGTTTCAGAAATTCTGGAAGCGTATCGTTGGCTGCTCTATCAGCTGCACACGGCTTTGCCGGACAGCCGTCTGGTTCTGATTTCTGCCAACAATCAGTTGCCGCACGCAGAAGCTTACAACGAAGCCCTGCACGCACTGGCAAAGGAATATGGCTGCCAGTATACGGAAAGTCCGAACGGCAGTCTGGATGCTGAGTATGAATTGCGTTTTTTTCATACCTTGCGTTCTTTCTTCTATGATTGCAGAATGAATCTGGCAGATGCGCTGCGTTATTGTGCAGTCTGACTGTTTTTCTCGTAAAAGTCATAGCGTTCATGTCATTTGTACCTATGAATCAAGAAAAACGATAACATTCACATTATGAATCTGTTCTCAATTTGGTATTGGACAACAGAAATACAGCGTGCTATACTAAAATAGCAGAAACGAAACAAACAGAAACCAAACAACGGAGGAGAAAAAAAACATGAGTGAAATTCTGGAAACGATTATGCTGATTTGCTTTGGATGCAGCTGGCCGATTAATCTGATCAAAAACTTCAAGTGCAGAAGTGCGAAGGGGATGAGTTTGCCATTCATCATTCTGTTGATGGTGGGTTACATTGCCGGCATTATTGCAAAAATTCTGGTCGTTGGACACATCAATTTCGTATTGGTTGTATACTTTATCAACCTCGCCATGATCACAGCAAATCTGCTCGTTTACTTCCGGAACACCATGCTGGATAAACAGGCAGAAGGCGGACAGATCCGCTTTCAGAAAAAGGGTCACGTTGCAAATTCCGTCAACCACGCTTAATTTTCTCATGACCAGAACGGACTGAATACAAAGAAAATCGCCTCTCTTCACAGGGAGGCGATTTTGTTATCTGGTTGTGGTATCGGTCGTGACATCGTCTGTAATATCCTTCGTGGTATCCTTTTTGGTATCGTCTGTCGTATCGGTTGTAGTGTCGTCTGTGGTATGCGTTGACGTTTTTGTTGTCGTATCCGCATCCTCTTCCATATCCGTCAGGATATCCTCTCCGGCATCCCCGATATCATCGACCGCTTCGCTCAGGTCTGTCACCACATCTTCTCCAGCCGATTCCATGCGATCCAATGTCTCCCCACAGCCGGTCAGACAAACCATTCCCAGCAAGATTGGCAGCCATCTGCTCTGCTTTTTCATGTGCGTTTCCTCCCATTCCTCGAAAAGTTTTCAACAAAGTTTTCCACAAGACGTTGAAAACCAGCCGATTTTTGTTAAATTATTCCAATTCTGACTGATTTTTTTCTGCCGTTGTGGAAAGATGAAAAAACAAGCGCATTATGGGCACTTTTTTCTCCACAAATTGTTGAAAACACGGTTGAATGTTGAAAATCCCACTTTTTCATGCGAAAAAAGCGGGATTTTTCCCTGTATTTCCGGACCATTTCCGTGCTTTTTTCAAAAAATTGTGGAAAACATCGATGAGTTTTCCACAATGCTCAGGACTCCAGCTGTTTTCCCAGAAACTGCGAAGCCGCTTGAATCAATGTCTTCTGGCACGTGTTGACAGCAGCCCCGCTGCCGTCCTCCAGAAAGGCAACAGCACCTGTAACATCGCCTGCGGAAATGATGGGCAGACAAGCAACCGCTCGCTTTTCGACCCCTTCCGCTGGTAACATCCCACTCGTGCCAGATTCTGCATAATACATCTTCCGATGTTCCATCAGCTCTTCCAGTTCCGGAGAAACCCGTCTGGCGTTCCATTCTTTTTTTCCGGTACCGGAAACAGATACCACATGATCCCGATCAAAAATAGCGACCGGACAACCTGCCAGCCGGTGCATAATCTCTGCAACTTGCGCAGCGTGTTCGCTCATCTCCCCGATGGGAGAATATTTTTTAAAGATGACTTCCCCATCATTGCTCGTATAAATTTCAAGCGGATCGCCCTCCCGAATGCGCATCGTCCGACGAATTTCCTTTGGAATGACGACACGCCCCAGATCGTCGATCCGGCGCACAATGCCTGTTGCTTTCATGAATTTGATTCCTCCATTTTTCAAATTGTACCCGAAGATACAAGCTGGTACGGCTATTATCTGCCAGAAATAAAAAAATATGCAGAAAAATTGCATCACACAACACTTTTTCATTTTCTGTTGTGTAACGCAACACTTTCCCAGAATCTGTTGTTTATTCGTCATTTTCGAAGAAATCGACGATTGACTTTTAGTAGACAACTGTCTATAATATTAACATGACAGGCGACAAACGTTGATTCATCGACAACTGTCTATGATACGAAAGGGGAAACAGTATGCAACAAGCAGAAAAAGAAAAAAAGCCGTCCTTTCTGAAACGGCACTTCAACGCAATTGCAACGGTGTGCATTGTGTTGATTCCAACGATTTACACCACATTCTTTCTGGGTTCCATGTGGGATCCTTACGGCAATGTCAGCAAGCTACCCGTTGCCGTTGTCAATCAGGATGTTTCCGTTACATTTCAGGATCAGACACTTTCCGTCGGGGCGGAACTGGTCGACACGCTGAAAGACAATGACAGTCTGGACTTCAACTTTGTGGATGCACAGACGGCACAGGATGGCATTGCAGACGGCACGTATTACATGGCGATTACCATTCCAGAAGACACCTCCGCCAATGCAGCGACGGTGTTGGATGAAAATCCGAAGAATGTAGAACTTTACTATGAAACAAATCCGGGTACAAACTACATCGCCTCCAAGATGAGTGAATCTGCGATGGAAAAACTGAAAAATTCCGTTTCCGATTCTCTGACCAAGGCGTACACCGAAGTGCTGTTCGATGCCATCGACACCGTAGGAGACGGGATGCAGGATGCCGCTGACGGTGCAAAAGAAGTCAAAGACGGGGCAGAAGAACTGAAAGATGGCAGCATCACCTTGAGTGACAATCTGCAATTGCTGGCAGAGAGCACGCTGACATTAGAAGAGGGCTGTGGTTCTCTCACAGAAGGGCTGGAAACGTATACTGCCGGTGTTTCTTCTGTTGATGACGGCGCACAGCAACTTGCTGACGGGGTCAACGAATTGCAGGAAGGTGTTTCGCCACTGCAAGACGGTGCAGACCAATTGCAGGACGGTGCAGACCAGCTGCAAAGCGGCGTAGCGGCGTATACAGCAGGTGTAGACAGTGCTTATGATGGTTCTGTCAGTCTTTCCGCTGGCAGCCAGCAATTATCCGCCGGTTCGCAGGATCTGCAAGCAGGTGCATTGCAGTTATATGATGGCAGTGTGCAGCTGGAAAATGGACTGGCACAGCTTTCCGCTGCGCTTTCCCAGAGCTGCAACGAAGAAACTGCAGCTCAGCTGGAACAGGTCAGCGCAGGTCTGACGCAGTTGCAGACGGGCATTGATACGCTGCAAGCTGCCGTTTCCGGCAGCAACACCGCAACCACAGAAGCCATGCAGGCAGTGGCAGGTGATTTGCAGACATTGGGCAGTGGACTGACTGCCATGCAGACGGCACAGCAGAATGTAATGGGCACAGAAGCCTTTCAGAATCTGGATGCCGAAAGTCAGCAGGAACTGATGGGCTGCTTTGTCGAACCAATGACGACACTGGCAACCGCTGCAACACAGTTACAGACCGATGTCACCACATTGGCTTCCTCTCTGGAGGCTTCCGCACAATTGCCGGATGCAGTCAACCAACTGGCAGACGGTGCAGACCAAGCGTTACCGGCTGCCAATCAGGCAATCGCTTCTCTCTCTGGCGGCTTACAGACCGTACAGAGTGCGGTAGATAATCAATTGATTCCGGGCGCAGCTGCCCTGACAGATGGCACTGTTGCCCTTGCAGACGGTTCTTCCGATTTGTCAACCGGAATGCAGAGTGCTGCGGCTGGTGCAGATGCGTTGTCCAGTGGACTGGAAACGCTGCACAACAACAGTGATGCGCTGTCAAGCGGTGCGACAGAATTGCAGGATGGCATTGCAACCGTTGCAGAAAAAATGCCAACGCTGATGGTTGCCATCAACCAGCTGCAAAGCGGCACGCAGACACTGGCAGACGGAACCAGTGAATTGACGGCAAACAATGACACATTGCTCTCCGGTGCACAGCAGTTGCAGGATGGCAGTGCACAATTACAAGATGGTGCCACCCAGCTGGCAGATGGTTCTGTCACATTGAAAGACGGTCTCGTGACCCTCTCCGATGGTTCGGGCACGCTCTGGTCTTCCATTCAGGATGGTGCAGATGAGGTCAACGACATTGACAGCACCGATGCCACTTATGAAATGGTTTCCAGCCCGATTACCGCAACAGAAACCTATGCCTCTACAGTAGAAAACAACGGGCACGCAATGGCAGCTTATATGATGGCAGTGGGTCTTTGGGTTGCTTGCCTTGCTTACTGCATTATGTTCAGCCCATATGAAACGCCGCTCAAGGGAAAAAGTCCGCTGGCAGCATGGGGCAGAAAACTGCCGGTGCTCTGCTTGGTTGCATGGGTACAGGCAATTGCGATGATTGCATTGCTGCATTTCTTTAACGGCTTTACCCCACAGGATGTCTCAAAGACGATACTCATTGCCGGATTGTCCTCCATGGCATATATGGCAATTGTATACTGCCTGAATCTGTATTGCGGAAAGATCGGCAGCTTCATTCTCTTAGTGTTTATGGTATTGCAGCTGAGTGGCTGCGCTGGCACATATCCATCTGAATTGTCCGCAAAATTCTTCCAGGTGATCAAACCGTTCATGCCGTTCACCTATACGGTAGAGGGCTTCCGGAGCACCATCGCTTCCGGAAAGGACATCACCAGCTCTTATGTGGTGCTGGTTGCACTGACGGTTGTCTTTACCCTGTTGATGATTCCAGCTGTCTATCTCAAATGGAGACGGGAACAGAAAACCATCCTGCCAAGTGAAACACCGAAATCGAAACCGATTTCCACACGGCAGCAGGTAGAATCTGTGTAATCCCGATTTTCTCCCCCCACCCTACGAAATGGCGTCGGCGTGTTTTCCAACCATTCACGCCGACGCCATTTCTATGATTTCCGATTGACAGCGCATTCTTTTTTTTGGTATAATAGATTTGATCCGAAACGTGAAAATAGGCTGGCGTTTCCAGCAGAAAGAAGGCTTCCCCTATGCAACAAACCACACCTCCCACCCGGCAGGAACGTCGGGTGCGCCGTACCCGTGCGCTGATTCTGAACGGTCTGATCGAGCTGATGCAGAAAAAGCCCGTCAAAGATATTTCCGTGCGGGAGCTTGCCGACTTAGTCGACATCAATCGTTCCACATTCTATCTCCACTACACCGATGTCTATGACCTGCTGGAACAGACAGAAAACGATCTGATGGATCAGTTTCTCTCCATTCTGGATCCAGAAAAAAAGAATATCACATGGGATGAATTTGCAAACAGACTGAAGCGATTCTTCACCGTGTTATCTGCCAATCAACCGCTCTGCCGTGCGCTGATGAGTCCGAATGGGGACATTGCCTTCGTCCGGAAACTGGAATCTCTGATTGCAGAAAACGGCTTGCGGACACTCCGCACCATTTCCGATGAAAAGAATTTCGATGCCGACGACCTGCAATATGTCATTGGCTTTTTCCTCTCCGGTTGCATCGGCATGGTCGATATGTGGTTGCAGAACGACTGCAAACAACCGGTCGATCATATGTCCGCACTCGCCATGCAGCTGCTACAAACCGGGATTCGAGGCATCGCCAAGCGATAATTCCCGAAATTTGTGCAAGTTGCTTACTTTCCACACTCGATTTTAGTCAATTTTTTTCGCAATCTGGAATTGCAATTTCTGACAAGCTGTGTTATAATAAAGATTAGTCATGATGTCATGGGTTCCATGATGTCCGCATATGGTCGTTCCATTTGCAAAAAGCGGTACCGTGTCACTTCCGCTTTTCCCTGACAAACAAAATCGCATATGCAGAAAATTTTGATGTTACAGCAGGAGGTAACAATTATGCCGAATATTAAATCCGCTAAGAAGAGAGTCCGTGTCAATGCCACAAAGGCTGCTGCCAACAAGGCAAGAAGATCCAACCTGAGAACCATGATCAAGAAGGCTGATCTGGCTTGTGCTGAAAACAGCGAAAACAAGGTAGAAGCAGTACGGGTTGCCATCAAGAAGGTTGACCAGGCTTGCGCAAAGGGTCTGATTCACAAGAATGCAGCCGCAAGAAAGAAGTCTCAGCTGGCAAAGAAGCTCAACGCTGCTGACTAATTTTGCTGAAAAAAGAAAAGAACCGCATGTTGTCAAAACATGCGGTTTTTTGTTTTTCGGTGGTTTCCCACCGGCACAATATGCTTGCAATTTATCTTGGTTTGTGGTATGATAAATGGACAGGTTTCTATTTTTCTCACCATCTCGCATACGCTTCTAAAAGGGACTGACAGACCGACAACATCTCCGGATGTGCTTGATAATAAGCATACCGTTCAGCGGCTGTCTGTGGCACATCTTCCTCCCCTTGTTGCAAGAAATGCAGTGCCAACGTCGGCAGCAGCTTCTCATTGCCGGAAGCGATACAGTGCACTTCCAGATGTTTTTTCTGCGCCTCTTTCAGGGTATACGCCGTTCCCCCTTTTGTTTTCTGTATGATGCAAATCAGGCGGCTGCTATGTTCCAGCATATAATCATTGCGGCGCAGGAACCCATACTGTCCATGCATGGGAATGGTGCCCAGTGCATCGACCTGTTCTACATACGCCATCATTTCTACTATTCCACTGCGGCGATTCGCAAGGTACCCTTCACAAGGTTCTACCCCAATGAGATGAAGTGGCGTTGTGCCGTGCGCTTTCCGGTAGAGCAGATAATCTGCTGCCCACATGTCCACGCCCTCTGCCAGACCGTCCACAAAATAACGGTACCCATCCTGAATGGCGATTTCAATACAGCCTGCCAGCATGGTTTTCAGCAGCGCAGTCGAGGAAAACCCAAAAACGGATTCTTCCGAGAACGCATCCGGTCGGTGTCCGCTGAAACAAACTGTTTTTTCCGGATGCGATAAGAAAGCCGTATCCTGTGGATACGCTTCCGTAAATGCAATATTCTGCAACAAAAGACCTCCTGACGAATGGCAATCATTCACATAGACAGAACGCAATTTCTATGTTACAATAGAACTGCGGCTTGTGATTGCCGAAAGTAACATGACGATATGTCCAGTTCCTATTATACACATTTTTGAAGAAAAGAACAAGAGGTTTTTTGCACAACGCAATTATTTTGTTCTGAAAGAAGGATTCAACCATGAAACAAACATCTGTACTCCATCGTGCATGGGCAGAAATTAATCTGGATGCCCTGCAACACAATGTCGCATGTATCCGGAAAACACTGCCGGACACCACAGAATTTATGGCAGTCGTCAAGGCGGATGCCTACGGGCACGGTGACGAAGTCATCTGCACGGCACTCCATCAAATGGGCGTTCACTGGTACGCTGTCTCCAATCTGGAGGAAGCACTGGCAGTCCGGCAGTACTGTCCGGACAGTGAAATTTTCATTCTGGGCTACACACCGCCGGAACTGGCGCAATCGCTCTCAGAACATAACATCATCCAAGGGGTCATGTCCACAGAATATGCAGCTGCACTGGCAGCCAACGCTGGCGAACAGCCTGTCCGCTGCCACATCAAATTGGATACCGGTATGGGACGCATTGGCTTCCGGAGCATGGACGAGGCTGCCTGCGTCGCAGAAATCCTGCCACTGTTTGCCGAATCGAAGCTCAGCATCGAAGGGCTGTACACCCATTTCTCAGTTGCCGATTGTCCGGACGATGCAGAAAACTGCGCTTATACCGATGCACAGGAAAAACGGATTCTGACCGTCTATGACCTGCTGGCAGAAGCCGGTCATCCGCTGCCACATCTTCATTTTATGAACAGTGCCGCTACGGTCTATCGCCCGAATCCACGTTGCACGCTGGCAAGAGTCGGCATCATTCTCTATGGACTGTTGCCGAATTATCCGGTACAAGTACCGCTGCCACTCCAGCCAGTTATGACCTTGAAGTCCGTGATTTCCCATATCAAGACCGTAGAAGCTGGCGACAACATCAGCTACGGCAGAACCTACACTGCCACCCAACCACGCCGGATTGCAACAGTCACCATCGGCTATGCAGATGGATATGCCCGCCTGCTCTCCGGAAAAGCATCTGCACTGGTACACGGCGTGGCTTGTCCGATTGTGGGCAGAGTCTGCATGGATCAGCTGATGCTGGATATTTCCGATGTTCCCGTTCCGGTACACACCGGTGACGAAGTTACCATGTTCGGCAAGGAGGGAGACGAACAGATTACACCAGACGAACTGGCTGCGCTCTATGGCACAATCGGCTATGAAATCGTCTGCGGCATTTCCAAACGTGTGCCGAGAGTCGTTGTCAATGGGTAACCATCCGACCGATCAGAAGGAGGTTTTTCGTGAACGAAATCAAACCGCAGCCAAAAGCTGCTTATACATTGGGCATTGACGTTGGTTCTACGACGGTCAAAACCGTTATCTTAGATGCCGAACATCATGTCCTGCACAGCACGTATCAACGGCATTTTTCCAAAGTCAAAGAAGCCGTTGCCGAACAATTACAAGCCATCATCCGGGAACAACCTGACACGCTGTTTTCTGTCCATATGACAGGTTCTGCCGGTCTGGGTCTGGCGACTGCCGCAAAGCTGCCGTTTGTACAGGAAGTCCATGCGGCATTCCTTGCTGTAAAAGAACGCTATCCACAGGCAGATGCCGTCATTGAACTGGGCGGCGAAGATGCCAAAATCATCTTCCTGACAGGCGGTGTCGAACAGCGTATGAATGGTTCCTGCGCAGGCGGTACCGGTGCTTTTATTGACCAGATGGCAACGCTGCTGGATGTCACCGTAGATGAACTGGATCGCATGGCACTATCTGCTGAGCGCACCTACCCGATTGCAGCACGCTGTGGCGTTTTTGCGAAATCAGACATTCAGCCTCTGCTGAATCAGGGCGCAAAGCGAGAAGATGTCGCTGCCAGCATCTATCAGGCAGTGGTTGACCAGACCGTTTCCGGTCTGGCACAGGGACGTAAAATCGAAGGGCATGTGCTTTTCCTTGGTGGGCCACTTTCTTTCCTGCAAGGACTGCGCAACACCTTCATGCAGACCTTACATCTGGATGCCGAACACGCCATCTTTCCGGTTGACGGCAGAACCTTTGTCGCTTATGGCTGTGCGCTCTCTGCGGAGAACAGCTGCGACAAACCATTCACCGGAGAAGCCCTGCTGGAACAGATTCAGAACGCCGAAACCAGTCACACCGTCATTGCTGACGAACCGCTGTTCAGCTATCAGGAACAATATGACCGTTTTCGGGAACGCCATGCGCAGCACGATGTCAAGCACGGCGACCTGCACAGCTATCGGGGCAAAGCGTATCTCGGCGTAGATGCTGGTTCTACCACCACCAAAGTGGCGTTGATTGGCGAAGACAACACCTTGTTATATGATTTCTATGAGACAAACAAAGGGCAGCCGCTGGAATGTGTCAAGCGTGCCCTGCAAGATCTCTATCAGAAGAAAAACCCGAACCTCACCATCTGCGGCAGTGCCGTTACAGGCTACGGCGAAGAGATGTTGAAAGCCGGTCTGGGAATTGATTTCGGGATTGTCGAAACGGTCGCTCACTTCCGTGCCGCTGCCCATTTTTGTCCGGATGTTGATTTTATCATTGATATCGGCGGACAGGATATCAAGTGCTTCCAGATTAAGAACGGCGCAATTGACAGCATTATGCTGAATGAAGCTTGTTCCTCTGGTTGTGGTTCGTTTATTCAGGCGTTTGCGATGGCATTGGGCTATGATGTCGCAGAATTTGCAGAACTGGGCTTGTTCGCAGAACATCCGGTGGATCTGGGTTCTCGCTGCACCGTCTTCATGAACAGCAGTGTCAAGCAGGCACAGAAAGACGGCGCAACCGTTGCCGATATTTCCGCCGGCTTGTCCAGCTCCATTGTCAAGAACGCCATCTATAAAGTCATCCGTGCCCGTGACCCAGCCGATCTGGGCAGTCATATTGTCGTACAGGGTGGCACATTCCTGAATGATGCTGTGCTGCGCTGCTTTGAACGAGAGATGAAACGGGATGTCATTCGTCCGGCAATTTCCGGACTGATGGGCGCATTTGGTGCAGCCATCTACGCAAAGGAACATAGCACGGGAAGCAGCACACTGCTCACCTTACCGGAACTGATGACGTTATCTTATCACACCCAGAATACCAATTGCAACGGCTGTACTGCACACTGCAATTTACAGATTCTGCGGTTCTCGAATGGCAAACGGTTCATTTCTGGCAACCGCTGCGAACGGGGTGCTGGTGTCTCGAAGGCAGATCAGATTCCGAATCTGATGGACTGGAAATATGAAACGCTGCGTGGGCTGACCGCCAACCAGCCGACCAATCCAAAAGCAACTGTCGGGTTGCCGATGGCACTGCATTACTATGACCAGCTGCCGCTCTGGTACACATTCTTTACAGATCTGGGCTTTGCGGTCAAGCTCTCCGAAGAGAGCACCCGAAAGACGTATTACAAGGGACAGAGCACCATTCCATCGGATACGGTTTGCTATCCGGCAAAGCTGGCACACGGACACATTGAAAGTCTGTTGGAACAGCAGGTCGATTTCATCTTCTATCCTTGTATGACGTACAACATAGACGAAGGCGAATCCGACAACCACTACAACTGTCCGGTCGTTGCATATTATCCGGAACTGCTGCTGGCAAACAATGAAAAATTGAACGAGCAGAACTTCCTGCATCCGTTTTTGGATCTCAACCGGCAGAAACACGTTGTGACGGTATTACATGCCTGTCTCTCTGATTATGCCACGAAAAAAGAAATCGCTGCTGCGCTGGAACACGGCTTTGCAGCATGGAACGATTATCATGCAGAAACTGCGAAAATGGCACAGACAATTGTGACACAGGCACGGGCTGCTGGAAAGCCGATCATTGTGCTGGCAGGCAGACCGTATCACATTGATCCGGAAATCAATCACGGCATTCACAAATTGATTGGCAGTCTGGGGATGGCGGTCATCACAGAAGACAGTGTGGCTGCACTGGCAAGCACGCCGGAATTACAGGCGCTGAATCAGTGGGTTTATCATGCCCGCATGTATCGTGCTGCACAGTACGTCACCACACAGCCTGATTTTCAGCTGGTGCAGCTGGTTTCCTTTGGCTGCGGCATTGATGCCATCACGACAGACGAGGTGCGGCGGATTCTGGAAAGCAATGGCAAGTTGTATACGCAGCTGAAAATTGACGAAATCAGCAATCTGGGGGCTGCAAAAATCCGGTTGCGCAGTTTGAAGGCTGCCATTGGTGCAGACACGCCAACACCGGCAACGTCCACACAGGCAGAAGCATCCGAAGAAAAAGAACCGGCTGCTGCGAAAGCATGACATAGGAGGTGTCCCACATGAACTATCAGCAATTTACACCGGAGATGCGGAAGACTCATACGATATTGGTGCCGAATATGCTACCGATTCACTTCCGGCTTTTGATTTCGATTTTTGAACAATACGGCTATCATATGGAGCTGCTGGAATCCACATCCCGTACAGTTGTGGAAGAAGGGTTGAAGAATGTCCACAATGACACCTGTTATCCAGCACTGCTGGTGGTCGGACAGTTTATGGAAGCCCTGAAAAGTGGGAAATACGACCCGAACACCACAGCGTTATTGATTACACAGACAGGCGGTGGCTGTCGTGCTTCAAACTATATCCACCTGTTGCGGAAGTGCATGGCACAGCAATTTCCGCAAGTGCCGGTCATTTCTCTGAACTTTGCCGGTCTGGAAAAAGCGAGTGGGTTTCAGTTGACGTTGCCGCTCTGCTACAAACTCATTTATGGCGTGTTGTATGCGGATTTGCTGATGACATTGTACAACCAATGCCGTCCATACGAACTGAATGAGGGCGAATCCAAACAGGTACTGGAGAGCTGGCAAGAGAAGCTGGAGAAGCTGTTCCGCAGCAATGACTACCGGAATACAAAGAAATGGTATCGCACGATGCTGGAGGAATTTGCAGCCATTCCACGCAGTCAGAAGCCAAAGATAAAAGTCGGCATCATCGGGGAAATCTACGTCAAGTATTCTCCGCTTGCCAACAATCATCTGGAAGATTTCTTACTGCAAGAGGGCTGTGAGCCGGTTGTTCCGACGTTGATGTCCTTTGTTCTGTATTGTGCAGCGAATGCAGAGAACAATGCGAAGCTTTATCAGTATCGCAATCTGCACACTACGTTGTTCGGCATTGGTTACAAATATCTGCACAGCAAGCAGATGGAGACGATTCATTGCATGGAAGCGCATGGTGTTTTCACGCCAATGCACGACTTTGAAGATTTGCGGAAAGCGGCTGACCGCTACACCAGTCAGGGCATCTGCATGGGAGAGGGCTGGATGATTACCGCAGAAATGGCGGTGCTGGTAGAACACGGCATTCGGAATATCATCTGCACCCAACCGTTTGGCTGTCTGCCGAATCACATTGTCGCAAAGGGCATGTCGAGAACCATCAAGAAAGCGTATCCGGAAGCCAACATTGTGGCGATTGACTATGATCCCGGTGCAACGAAGGTAAATCAGGAAAACCGGATTAAATTGATGTTGGCATCTGCAAAAGAGTAAAAAAAGAGAGGACAACCACTGCGTGTGATTGTCCTCTTTTTCTACAAGATTTTTCATGACAAAAGGAAATAACCGCCCCAACTAAAATTCCAAACCTGAACAGTTATTTAACCAAAAACTCTTGTGGGAGCTGACCGCCTATCGGTATGCTCTCTTTATTTATATTATACTTCAATTGAACGAAAATGTCAAGCTTTTTTTCATTTGACATTTGTAGAAATATCTGTTATAATAAAAAAATAAGAGCATACCAGAAGCGGTAGGCGGTCAAATCCACGCTCCCAGAAGGGAGTGAGCGACATGGATTACGTAACATGGTCAGAATTACTGCAATATAGCATTATGCTAATTTCTTTAATCTCAGTCCTTTACAAGATTTTTCATGACAAAAGGAAATAACCGCCCCAGCGACCAAACTTGAGCGGTTATTTCTATAACAACCTAAAGTGGGAGCTGACCGCCTATCGGTATGCTCTCTTTATCTTTATTATACCCCAGACAATCCAATTTGTCAAGGGGTATTTTTTGTTTCTTCTTTCGCACCTGTCCCATCATAATCCATTTTCCGGACATGAT
>CAYNPC010000002.1:0-12129 GCA_964399025.1 uncultured Ruminococcus sp.
CGGTTGAGGCTGCTGGTGAAACACTTTCCATTAGTTCCGTTGAACTGACTCTGGATGAACTGGCTGCTGCCAACTATACTGTTACCCTGACCGCTTCCATCTCTGGAAACACTGGTTTCACTGGTATCGGTTTCGGTTTCCAGCACGACTCCAGACTGACTCTGAAGAACTACAAGGCAACTGGTATTCTGCTGGGCGATTTTGATTACGCTAACGGCGCAGGCTACAACAAGGAACTGAGCGTTCTGTGGTTGGGTGTTGCAATTCAGCCTAGTGCTCTCACAGGTGAAATCAACACCGTAACAGATGATGGTGTAATGTACAACATCATCTTCACTGTACCGTCTGATGCGCAGCCGGGTGATGTATACGAAGTAATCGGTCTGGCAACTGACCCAGGTAAGGGCACAGCTGCATACATCTCCAACAAGGTTACAGGTACTGAATCCAATTTGGGTACAGCTGATGGTTACATCAAGATCAAGGCTGAGGAAACCACAACTACGACTACCACAACAACTACTACAACCACAACAACCACCACAACTACCACAACAACCACAACACCGGCTCCGACAACCACCACAACAACTTCTACCACAACCACACCGGCTCCGACAACCACCACAACAACTTCTACCACAACAACATCGGCTCCGACGACCACAACTTCTACCACAACATCCACACTGGCTCCGGCTACAACCACTTCTGCTTCTGAGACAACAACAACAACTGAGTCCAGCGCAGAAACTGACACCACCGCAGCTACTAAGCCGGGTCAGGCAGCAACCACCACTGCCAAGAAGACTTCTTCCGGTAGCTCCAGCAGCTCTACAGGTTCTACCAGCTCTCCGAAGACTGGCAGCATGATCCCAGTTGCAGGTGCTGTTGCAGCAATCGCTGTAATCGGTGGCGTTGCTCTGGTTTCCAAGAAGAGAAAGTAAGAATCATAGATTCTGAACCGATTTTTCAACCGGAAACGGAACATGACTGAAACAAAAGAGGGCGCACTCCATTCCGGAGTGCGCTCTTTTTTTGGGCGCAGCCGCACGCCTGTTCTGCTTTTTGCATAAAATGGAATACACCCATCTTCCATCTGGGTGACTTGCAAAAGGAGGGATGCGTGTGGAACAGAAACTGCGCCTGTTGGTTGCTGGCGGCGACCAGCGACAACATTTTGCAGCATCGTACCTTGCGAAACAGCACACGCTTTCTGTACAGACGGTTGGCATACCGGCTTCTACTGTGGAAGGGGAAGCCTTGCCGGAAACGGATGTGTTATTGCTGCCGAGATTGTCACAGACCACATCCATTGCCGGACGGACACTGCCTGATTTCTTGTCCTGCGTGAAAACAGGCGGATTGGTCTGCGCTGGGGCAGTGACCGAAGCCGTGACTGCACTTTGTCAGGCGCATCAACTGGCGATTTGTGATTATATGCAGCGAGCAGATTTCTGCCTTGCGAATGCCGTCCCGACCGTAGAGGGTGCAATCCAGATTGCCATGACGGAGACAAAAACAACCATCTGCGGCAGTCGGGTGCTGGTGATTGGTTACGGCAGAATCGGGACGCTGCTGGCGGAACGACTGCGTGGCTTGTGTGCCGATGTCACCGTGGCAGCACGCAGCGCAAACGATGCAGTACGCTGTCAGGTGCAGGGATGTCACTGGATACCGCCCGAAGAGATGGCAGCCCATGCTGCCGGATTTGACTGGATTTGCAATACCGTTCCTGCACCGATATGGGGCGAACGGGAGTTGACGGCGATGCGGCAGGATAGTTTTCTGGTGGATCTGGCATCCAGTCCGGGCGGAACGGATTTTGCCGCCGCAGAACGGTTGCAGCGTCATGTCATCTGGGCATTGGCACTGCCGGGAAAAGTCGCACCGTTGACGGCTGGGGAAATCATTGCGAAAACCGTCTTCCATATTTTACAGGAGAGGGGACTCGTGTATGAAAGAGATGTTGGGTAAACGGATTGGCTTTGCGGTGACGGGGTCGTTCTGCACATTTTCCGCTGCATTCGCACAGGCGGCACGTCTGAAAGCGGCAGGCTATGCCCTCACGCCGATTTTTTCGGAACACGCTGCGACAACCGATACCCGATTCGGGACGGCTGCCGACCAGCGAGAATCATTGGAAACCATTTGTGGGACGAAAGCGTTGTTGTCCATTCCGGAAACAGAGCCGCTTGGCCCACATGACCAGCTGGATGCGTTGGTGGTTGCACCTTGTACGGCGAATACGATGGCGAAACTGGCACTGGGCATTACAGATACGGCTGTCACAATGGCGGTGAAATCCATGCTGCGCAACGAAAAGCCGATTATCCTTGCGCTGGCAACGAATGATGCGTTACGAGCATCCGCAAAAAATCTGGGATTGCTGTTGAATACGAAGCATTATTATTTTGTACCGCTGCGGCAGGATGCGCCGTGGAAAAAGCCTGCTTCTCTGGTGGCAGATTTCAGCCAGTTGCCAGAGACGGTGGAAGCGGCATTAAAAGGGCAGCAAGTGCAGCCGATTTTTGCACAGGACGTATGATGCAAAAAAAATAGACCGCCTGTTCCGGAAAAAACGGGCGGTCTGATTGCAGGAAATACACGGGGTGTATTTCGGGAAGGAGAAACATTATGGCTGGCATTATTTTGCAGCAAGCACTGATTATGCTGATTCTGATCGGGGTCGGCATGTTGGCATATCACACCAATATCATCACACGGGAGGGAGGAAAGCAGCTTTCCAAGCTGGTGCTGGAGATTGTCTCGCCTGTGATTGTCGTGCACGCCTATCTGGAGGTGGAATACAGCACACAGACACTCATCAACCTGCTGATGACGTTCCTGCTGGCGGCGGTGTCATACGTGGTGGCAATTCTGTTGTCGATGCTGTTTCTGCGAAAGAAAGACGGCAACAGTCTTGTGCCGATTGAACGCTTTTCAGCGACGTATAGCAACTGTGGCTTTATGGGCTTTCCGTTGGCGAGTGCACTGTTTGGTTCGGAGGGTGTCTTCTACGTGACAGCGTTCCTGACGATTTTTTTCCTGTTCTCTTGGACACATGGTATTATGCAACTGACACAGACGAGGGATTGGAAAAGCGTGTTGAAGGTCTTTCGTTCGCCGACACTGATTGGGGTTGTTATTGGGTTGCTGCTGTATTTCTTGCCAATCACGCTTCCGGATTTGTTGATGAAGACGATGGAGTATATTTCCGACCTGAATACACCGTTGGCAATGATTGCTTCTGGGATCAGCGTGGCGCAGGCGAATCTGTTGGGGGCGTTGCGCACCGCACGGATTTATTGGGTCAGTGTGGTCAAGCTGTTGCTGATTCCGCTGGCAGTGATGGGGATTTGTCTCTGTCTGCCGTTTATCTCGGTGGAGGTGCGAACCGTTGTCATATTATTGACGGCTGCGCCGTCCGCAGCGATGTGTACGTTACAATGTCAGGCACACGGGTTGAATGACATTTACGCCTCACAGATTTTTGCGGCGACGACGATTCTCTCAATGGCGACGATGCCGCTGATGATTAAAATTTTCACGCTGTTACTGGGATAACAAAAAGCCACTGCAACGAAGCATTGCAGTGGCTTTTCTTCTATTTCGATTGGTTCGTTTACTTTGCGAGGAGCTGTTCTGTAGCTGCGAGCTTTGCGCTGCAAACAAAAACATCCATTGCTTTCTGCAATTCTGCCTCTGTCGGGAAAGTCGGGGAAATCCGGATGTTTTCATCTTCCGGATCAACACCATACGGGAAAGATGCGCCTGCGCCTGTCAGGACAACACCAGCATCCTTACAGAGCTGTACGATCCGCTTTGCGCAGCCCTTCTGGTTGAAGGAGATGAAATAACCGCCCTGCGGATTGGACCAGTTTGCAATGCCCAGATCGCCCAGTTCCTTTTCCAGCGTGTTGACCACGATAGCGAACTTCGGTGCAATCAGTGCCTGATGCTTCTTCATATGCGCAACCAGATTTTCGAACTTGCCGTCGAAGAACCGCAGGTGACGCAGCTGATTGATTTTATCGAAACCAATGGTGGCAAAGCCCAGAGACTTCTTCAGGTCAGCGATGTTCTTTTCGCTGGCTGCCATAACTGCCACGCCGCTGCCCGGGAATGTAATCTTAGAAGTGGAAGCGAAGAGGTAGCAGATATCTTCATTGCCGACCTTGCGTGCTTCTTCGAGCAGATTTGCCTGTACCGGCGGATTGTCAACGAGATGGTGTACGCAATAAGCGTTGTCCCAGAAAATCCGGAAGTCAGCAGCCTTTGGCTTCAGTGCAGCGAAACGCTTTACGACTTCGTCACTGTAAACCACACCGCCCGGATTGGAGTACATCGGGACACACCAGATTCCCTTGATGCTGTCGTCTTCTGCAACCAGCTTTTCCACCAGATCCATATCCGGACCATCTTCGTGCATCGGGATGTTGATCAGTTCCATGCCGAAGAACTGTGTCACAGCGAAGTGACGGTCATAGCCCGGCACCGGACACAGGAACTTCACGTGATCGAGCTTGCTCCACGGTGTGCCACCCAGTACGCCATTTGTCATGGCAACGGACATCACCCAGTACATCATATTCAGACTGGAGTTACCATATACAATAATGTCCTCTGGTGCAACGCCCAGCATCGGCGCAAAGAACCGCTTTGCTTCCGGCAGACCATCCAGTACGCCGTAGTTCCGGCAGTCCAGACCATTTTCAGCCTTGTAGTCTTCTGGCTTCAGGCAATCCATCATACCCATGCTCAGTTCCAGCTGGGTTGCAGCCGGCTTGCCTCTGGACATGTCCAGCTTCAGATTTTCTGCTTGAAAAGCGGCGTAAGCCTGCTGACAAGCAGCTTGAAAGGCTTCCAGTTCTTCACGGTTTTTTTCTTGTAATCTCATTGGTTTCGTATGAATCTCCCTATCATGGGAAATTCTACTCCTTTCTGTTGATTTCCATTTTCTCTATTATAGCATATCTCTCACTCACATGCAAGTGTTCGCCCACAAAAAACAAAAAAATTAAAAAAAGAAAAAATGGAATGCCATTTTACCGGCATTCCATAAGCTTTTTCAGAAAATCTGGTCACGTTCTGTGGTGTAAGGGGAGCTGGCACTGATGGATTCGAGCTTTTCCATCGCCGGATGGGGTGCGGTCTGGTCGGAGACGACTTGCAATCCACCATCAACGGCGTAGAAGATGCCGCCAGTGTATTGACTCTTTTCGTCGCAGGTGCTGCACGACAGCCGTTCTGCAAATGACCGTCCCAGATAACGGGTTGCGTACTGTTTCACTTTTTTCAGATGCCACCTCGTGAAATCAAAGCCATAGAGATAAAGGCGGTCAATCTGATAGACCAGAAGAATATTGCTCCAGACACTACAGAATTGCTGCATAATGTCTTCTACAAATGAGGAGAGACAAGCATCTCGTTTGTGATGTTCTCCACCGGTGGCAGCGGTCAGCAGGGCTGCCAGTGTAATATTCTGCGCATCGCCTTTTGTCAGGTGATATAGCAGCGGCGTTTTCTCGTGGTTGTAGGAACCAGAGAGCCGATTTGCCATAGCAGAGGGGGTGAGTGCGCCTTGTATGGTGCAATCTTCTGTGACATGAAATGCGTTCATGGAGATTGGCGTGCGATAGAGCGAAGAAATCGGATTGTTGCGGGAAGCGCTGGAAAGATAATAACCATCTCCGTCTGCACTGAACAGTGCCGTTGTTTCCATGTCGGGCTGTTCATAGAGACAGTTGGTTGTAATAGAAGGGAGTGCACTGCCGGCAAAAACAGGAATGCGCAGCTGCTTGGAAAGTTCTTTTTCCAGTGTTGTATGTTGGGAATAATCCGGCAGTTCGGAGACAGAAAACTGTTCCAGTGCGGTCGGCATAAAGCCGACACCGATGCCGATAATCTGGTGTTCTCGCAGACAGTTGCTCTCCAGAACCTGTTTGACGAATGTGACAATCTGCGTTTCCAGTTCGTCCCGATCTTTGATGGAAGACAGGGGGAAGAATTGTTTTTCCAGTGGTTTGAGTGCTAAGGTCGTCAACCCGACGGAAATACCGTTGGCACATACAGAAACCCCAATGGCAAACCAGCGAGCCGGATGGATATCCAGCATGACTTTTCTTCTGCCTTTCCGGTCACCAGCAGGCGCAGTGCCCACTTCCTCCAGAATCTCTTGTTTTAACATTTCCTGTACCAGAAGGGTAACTGCTCCACGTGTCATATGCAGAGCAGAGGCAATCTCTACTCGGGAAATTCTGCCACGATCTCGAATTAATTGCACGACTTGTAAATAGCTGCGTTGACGTTCGCTAAAATTTTCATCTGTATTTTTCCACATATGGTACCGCCTCAGTTCTTTATGAAATCCTTATCACAGGATACGATACTCTTATTGTAACGATTTTTACTGCATTTTGCAAGTGTTATGGAGACTATTTTATTAAAATTTACAGGCTATTTATGTGGAAATATATAGAAGAATAGTGCGTTTATTATATAGTAAAATTTGTTATCTCTGTAAAATTCATGCACAATGGGCGCAAAAAAAGCTGCCGGCTACAATCGCAGCCGACAGCACTTGAAGTGACAAGTGGAAACACAGAAAAAATTACTTGCTCAGCATTTCGGAAATAATGTCCAGAACCTTGTCATGACATCCGCCGCAGCCTGTGGAGCACTGTGTCATCTCCTGAATGCTCTTGAAGGTTTCTTCTACGTCGGAAAGGCTCTGGTTTTCGTGCATTGCTCTTTCGATGTCGATATAAGAAACACCCATGCAGTGACATACTTCGTAATTCTCCATATTCGTTCACCTCCTTATTTATTTTTTCCAGTATAACACGATTTTCCATTTTTGTCAATTGAGAAATCGTATCATTTGCAATGTTTGATTAAGAACGCTTCAAGTCGTTCTGTACCAGTTCAAATTCGTCTGTAATTTCCTTCTCCGGTGCTTCTGTGAGCAGGGAAACGACAATGATGCAGACCAGTGCGACCAGAAATGCCGGCAGCAGTTCGTACAGATCCCATGCGCCACCCAACGGACGAATCAGGAACTTCCAGATAAACACAACGATACCACCGGCAATCATACCAGCCAGTGCGCCCCACTTGTTCGAACGCTTCCAGAACAACGCACAGAGCATAACCGGTCCGAATGTTGCGCCGAAGCCAGCCCATGCAAAGGAGACAATCTGGAAAACGGAGCTGTCCGGATTCCACGCAATGAGAATTGCAATTACGGAAATGACCAGCAGAACAATGCGGGCGGTCATCATGGCAGCCTTTTCAGAGAGCTTGACACGGAAGACACCTTGCAGCAGGTTTTCCGAAACGCTGGAAGAAGCCGCCAGCAGCTGTGAGTCAGAAGTAGACATGGTGCAAGCGAGAATGCCAGCGAAAATCAGACCGGCAAACAGCGCAGCGACAACACCGTGTTCACTGATGAGCGTTGCGATTTTCATGATAACTGTTTCGGATTCTGAGCTGTAGTTGTCCGGATTGTCACCCAATACTGTGATGGTGCCGTTGGCACACAGGGTGTTGCCGATGAAGCCAATCAGGATGGCAATGCCCATAGAAATTACAACCCAGATGGAAGCAATTCTTCTGGAGGTCTTGATTTTGGTGCTGTTTTCGATTGCCATAAAGCGAAGCAGAATATGCGGCATGCCGAAGTAGCCCAGACCCCACGCCAGTGTGGAGAGAATCGTCAGGATATTATAATCCTTTGCACTGTTGGTAGTGATGTCATATGTATGGTTGATAGAGAAATAACCCGGCAGGGATTTTGCATTCTCGATGACAGCATCCATCCCACCAGCTGTGACAACGCCGAATATCACAACCATAATCAGCGCAATGGTCATGATAACACTTTGCAGCAGGTCGGTTGTGCTGGCTGCCAGAAAGCCACCGATGCTGGTGTAGGCGATGATGATAATCGCACTCATAATCATGGCAGCGTGATAATTCATGCCGAACAGCGTCTGGAACAACTTGCCGCAGGCAGAGAAACCAGAAGCGGTGTACGGGACAAAGAAAATCAGGATAATCAGCGCAGAAATGCCCATCAGGAGATGTTTGTCATCCCGATAACGATTGGAAAAGAAGTCCGGAATGGTGATCGAGTGGTTGTGCTGCGAATACAAACGCAGCCGTTTTGCAACCAGCAACCAGTTGAGATAAGTGCCGACTGCCAGACCGATGACTGTCCAGCCGACATCTGCAAAACCGGTCAGCATTGCCAGCCCCGGCAGACCCATCAGCAGGTAACTACTCATATCGGATGCCTCTGCACTCATGGCAGTGACAATCGGGCCAAGCTTTCTGCCGCCCAGATAGAAGTCGCTGGTGTCTTTATTTTTTCTGGATGCCAGAATGCCAATCGCCACCATGATGACCAGATAAACAATGATGGTGATTAACATACAGACTAAATTGGATTTCATATCGTTCCTCCTTGTGTTGGTTTATTTTTGATTTTCCTTTTTCCATGCCAGAAATTCTTCGTAAGTGCCCTGTCGATCCAGACAGCCGTCCGGTGTGATTTCAATGATGCGGTTTGCAACGGTCTGTAAGATTTCGTGGTCATGGGAAGAAAGCAGGACAACGCCCTTGAATGCGGTCAATCCGTTGTTGACAGCGGTGATGCTCTCCAGATCCAGATGGTTGGTCGGTCGGTCAAGCAGCAGCACATTGGAATGATACAGCATCATACGGGAGAACATACAGCGGACTTTTTCTCCACCAGACAGAACCTTGACCGGTTTGTAGATATCGTCGCCGGAAAACAGCATTCTGCCGAGGAAGCCACGCAGATAGGTTTCGGTTTCGTCTGTCTGGGAATACTGTCGAATCCAATCCAGAATGGAGAGATCGCAGTCGTTGAAATAGGTGGAATTGTCCACTGGGAAATAGGAAGTGGATGTGGAAACACCCCATTTGAACGTGCCCGCATCCGGCTGTTCTTCTTCCATCAGAATTTTGAACAGCATCGTGATTGCCTGCTCACTTTCGCCGATGAGTGCCACTTTGTCTGTCCGGCTGAGGGTGAAGCTGACATTGTCCAGCAGCTTGACACCGTCCACGGTTTTGGAAATGCCGTTGACTTGCAGGACTTCTTTTCCGAGTTCCCGTTCCATATCGAAACCGATAAACGGATAGCGACGGCTGGAAGCCGGCAGCTGTTCCACAGAAAGGTTGTCCAGCAATTTCCGACGGGACGTTGCTTGACGGGATTTGGACTTGTTGGCAGAAAATCGCTCAATGAATGTTTTGAGTTCTTTGATTTTCTCCTCAGTTTTCTTGTTCTGCTGGCGAATCATACGCTGCATCATCTGGCTGGATTCATACCAGAATTCGTAGTTGCCGACATAGAGCTTGATCTGCGTATAGTCGATATCGACGATATGCGTGCAGACATTGTTCAGGAAATGCCGGTCGTGGGATACGACAATCACGGTGCCGAAATACTCTGACAGGAAATCTTCCAGCCAAGTAATGGCATCAATGTCCAGATGGTTGGTCGGCTCGTCCATCAGAATGATATCCGGATTGCCGAACAATGCCTGTGCCAGCAGGATTTTGACCTTTTCATTACCGGAAAGATCGCCCATTGTCTGATAGAGCAGGTCTTCTGACAGACCCAACCCCTGTAACAGCTTGGAAACATCGGATTCTGCTTCCCAGCCGTTCAGTTCGGCAAATTCCGCTTCCAGTTCTGCTGCATGGTTGCCGTCTTCTTCTGAAAAATCTGCCTTGGCATAGAGGGCATCTTTCTCCTGCATGATGGCATAGAGCCGTTCATTGCCCATAATGACGGTGTCCAGAACGGTGTAGGCATCGTAGGCAAAGTGGTCCTGTTTGAGCACACTCATGCGCATTTCTTTCGGGATGGTAACCTCGCCGGTGGTGGGTTGCAGTGCACCGCAGAGAATTTTCAGGAACGTGGATTTTCCGGCACCGTTCGCCCCGATGACCCCATAACAGTTTCCCGCATTGAACTGTAGGTTGACATTTTTGAACAGGGTGTCGCCGCCGAATTGCAGACTGACATTGGATACAGTAATCATGTGAACTCCTTTCGGGATGTAAAAAAAATCAATAAGGATAGTATACCATAAAGCCGTATGAAATGCAAGCCTGTGGACAGGAAAGCGGAAAGAAAGGCAAAATGCAGAAACTGCCATGGGACTTTCAAGACTTTTACGGCATTTTTTCACGTGCTTACCACAAAGGTATGCGACAATAGGAGCATAGAAGAGATCCCCTCTTCTCAGAATAGAAAGGAAGAGACGATATGGTAAGCAATGAGCAGAATCGGGTATGGGCATTGACCATGGCGGTAGCAGCCATTATTTTTTGTGGCGGCTGTTCAGAGGATGCGGTTTCCAGTACGGCACAAACAACGGATTCCAGTACTGCGACAACAACGGCATCAGATACAGAAACAGATGAAACAACAGACCAGAATAGCGATAGCGATAGTGATGGGGATGCGGTTGTAGTTTCCCTTTCCAATACGCATGTAGATTATGATGAAGATGACTGCACCAGCACGTATGATGCGTTTGATGCAGAAATTACGCTGACGGGTGAAACCGCAGAAATCACCGGTGATCAGAGTGGCATTGCCGTGAAGGACAACGTGTTGACCATTCAGGAAGGTGGCACATATCGCATTACCGGCACGTGGGAAAATGGACAGCTGTATGTGACAGGAAACGAAAAAGTGAAGCTTTATCTGGATGGCGTATCCATTACCAATCCGAATGGAGCTGCGATTCTCTGTGACAACGAGAAACGAACCATTCTTTCTCTGGCAGCCGGAACAGAAAATACACTTTCTGATGGTGAAGCGGTTGCATCGGAAGAAGAAACCGCTGTCTTATTGAGTGAAGATAAGTTGACCATCAACGGAGATGGGGCATTGAACGTCAACAGCACTGCCAGCAATGGCATTGTGTGCAAAGATGATTTAAAGATTGTCGGCGGAACCATTCAGGTCAGCGCAGCTGATAACGGCATTAAGGGCAAGGACAGCGTTGCCATTTGCGGCGGAGAAATTACCGTCAATGCTGGCAATGATGGGATTAAGTCGACAAAGAGTGACGATGACGAAAAAGGCTGGATTGCCATCAGTGGGGGCACGCTGCAAATCACAGCGACCGGCGATGGAATTCAGGCAAAAACAGACTGCTGGATTGACGGCGGTTCTTTGGATATCACCACGAATGGTGAAATTGCATCGAGCAGCAGCGATAACGATATGATGTTCGGTGGCGGACAAGGTGGCGGCTTTGGCGGTGGTCAAGGCGGTGGCTTTGGTGATGGACAGAATGGTGATTTTAGCGGCGGACAAGGCGGCGATAAAGGCGATAAAGATGACAAGAGCGACAAAGGTGACAAGGGTGACAAACCGTCTGGTGATGACACAGCCACGGCAACAGAAACCGCTTTCCTGACGGCAGAAACAGAAAACGCTACGGGAGCAACTACAGAAGCAGCTACAGAGAGCACCACAGAAAGTGCAACAGAAGCGGCAGCTACTGCAACGGATACGGAGAGCGATGCCAGCAGTAAGGGCATCAAAGCCGGTGGCTCTTTGAATATCACAGGTGGTACAATTCAGGTTTCCTCCACAGATCACTGCTTGCACAGCACAGGCGATTTCACTTGCGAAGGCGGCACGATTGCCTTGACTTCCTCGCAGGGAAAGGGCATCAGCAGCCATGGCGATATGCAGATTGCAGACGGTGAGATTACCGTTACACTGGCAACAGAGGGCATTGAGTCCAAGGCAGATATGGAAATCAGCGGCGGTGTCATTCGCATCTTGCAGGCAACCGATGACGGCATCAATACAGGTGGCGGCATGGGCATGGGTGGCGGAATGGGCAATTTTGACTTCTCCCAATTCATGCAGAATGACGAGAATACAGAAGATGCTGCCACAACGACAGATGTAACAGAAGATTCTGCTACAACCACAGATGTGACAACCGCTTCAGATGCTGCGGAAACACAGCCAGAAATGCCGGATATGTCAGATATGACTGACAGTGCGTCTTCAACAAGCCACGACATCACAATTTCGGGCGGCAGCATTTATGTTAACGCAGA
>CAYNPC010000002.1:12229-41290 GCA_964399025.1 uncultured Ruminococcus sp.
CTTCAACAAGCCACGACATCACAATTTCGGGCGGCAGCATTTATGTTAACGCAGATGGCGATGGCATTGACTCCAACGGCAGCATTACGCTGACAGGCGGAACAGTATGGGTATCCGGTCCGGTCAGTGGCGCAGATGGCGCAATCGACTTTGAAACCGACATGACCATGACAGGCGGTTCTATTATTGCCCTGTCCAGTCACGGCATGATGGAATATCCGTCCACACAGCACTATTGCACAACGAGTGCTTCTGCACAGGCTGGCGACTTCATCGCTGTTTGTGATGCAGATGGCAATGTGCTGATGGGCATACAGACACAGAAAGCCGTTTCTGATATCGTTTACTACGGAACAGAAATGGAAGATTGCCAGTTGATCATCAACGGCACTTACAGTGGCACACTTTCGGAAGATGGCACAGCCGTTGACGGCACCGTAACCGATGGCACAACGGTAGAATGGTCTTTGACAGACGGCACAGAACAAAGCGGCTTTGGCGGCGGCTTTGGTGGCGGCGACATGAAAGACTTCATGAACAATCAGGATAATCAGGATGGTACGATGCCTGATTTTGCAGATGGTGAGATGCCAGAAATGCCGGAAGGTGCAACGATGCCGGACTTCTCAAATGGCGAAATGCCAGAGATGCCGGACGGCGGAAACGGTGAAGCACCGGAGATGCCACAGGGCGGACAGGATACGCCAACAAACTCTTGATTTCTTCATCATTTTTCCTTTTTTAGCAGATTTTTATACAGAGAGAAAGGGCTGCCACACAGAATGTGAGCAGCCCTTTCTCTGTTCTATTTCCGATGGCAGCATCAGTTTTCCGCTGCTGCCGTTTCTTCTGTCAGAACCTCTTCATCGAGATCTTCTTCATCGCCATACAGGTCTTCTTCGTAGAAGACTTCGTTCGGGTCAATGTACCCTTCTTCTACCTCTGTTTCCTCCTCTTCGTTGTTGAGCAGGTCAAACAGATAGGTGAAGATATCCGCAGCATCTTCGTCGGAAACGATTGTGTAAGTGGTCGTGATGCCGTTTTCATCTGTCAGATACACTTCCGTGCCATCCAGCGCATAATCCCATTCCAGCTGAGCAATCAGATTGTAATCCGTATCATACAGGGAGAGATTGTCGAAATCCATGCCCCAGCAGTATGTTTCCGTTGTCATATCACCATCGCTGGTCACCAGAACGATGTGCAATTCGTCGTCAGAAAGGATCATCGCCGCAGCGTCATCCGCTGCAACTGCCCAGTAGGTGGTGCCCAGTGCGGCAACAACATCCCGAATCTGCTGTACGGATTCTGCAACGTCAACGTCTTCGGACAATTCTGTCTTTGTCATAACGGCGGTGTCATTCAGAATCAACTGTTCGCTTTCTTCGTCGTAATGCCACGGCAGACTGTACAGCTCGGTTTTCTGCGCCTCGTCTTCATAGACGGACAACTTGTCCGCTGCCACTTCCCAGTAACCCGTTACGGCATCTGTCTCTGTTCCGGTGGTCAATGTGACGCTCGTACCGTCAAATGCCAGTGCATAGCCGTTGCAGGCGGCATCCACGCCAACCCAGAATGTGCCGTCCAGTGTAGCAGCGATTCCCTGCAACGTTACGTTTGCCTCTGTTGCCGCTTCCTTGCTGGTGGTGGCTGCTGTTGTCGTTGTATCTGCTGTCTCTGTTGTGGCTTCGGTGGTCGCTTCTGTTGTAGCAACTTCCGAAGGATCCTCCTTATCACTGCAACCAACCAGTGCAGTTGTCATCATACCCAATACCATCAAAAATGCAATTGCTTTTTTCATATGAAAAGCTCCTTTCGCTTGATGTTGTGTGTTTCGTGTGGTTCATTATAGCACGGTGTTTTTCGGAATGCAAGCATTTTCGAGAAAATAAAATGAATTTCACAAAAGTTACCACAAAAAAACTTGACTTTTTGTCAGTATCATGGTAAACTGTAATTGCTTGAAACGCATGATATTGATAAAAAGGAGCGAATTTTTATGATCAAGAAGGGCATTGCCCTCCTGAGTGCAGCGGTACTGGCTGCCACGGGTATGGGTGCGGTCACAACGACTGTCGGCGAAGCGGATGCCGCTGACGACAGCACAACGGAAAACAGTTACAATTACGGAGAAGCTTTGCAGAAGTCGATGTTCTTCTACGAGGTACAGCAGAGCGGCGAGCTGCCGGACTGGAACGAAGTCAGCTGGCGTGATG
Source organism: uncultured Ruminococcus sp. (assembly GCA_964399025.1). Lineage (GTDB taxonomy): Bacteria > Bacillota > Clostridia > Oscillospirales > Ruminococcaceae > Ruminococcus_C. The sequence continues at coordinate 14,446 of CAYNPC010000002.1, forward strand.
ACAGCATGGTGAACGACTATGTAGAGGGCGGCTGGTACGATGCCGGCGACCACCTGAAATTTACGTTGACCAATGCGTATTCTGCAACCCTGCTGGGTTGGGGACTGCTGGAATATGCAGATGGCGTGGATGCCATTGGCGAAACCACAGAGTATAAGAACAACTTGGGTTGGGCACTGGATTATCTGGTCGGTTGTGATCTGGGAGATGAAATCGTCTATATGATCGGTGACGGCAGCTTTGACCACGTTTGGTGGGGTTCTGCGGAAGTCTATATGCAGAAATATGAGCTGATGACCGGCAACACAGAGCGGCCATATTACACCTGCAACGACAGCTGTATTGAAGCGCAGATGGCAGCGGCACTTTCTACGGGGTATCTCTGCTTCAAGGATTCTGATCCGGAACGGGCAGAAACGTATCTGGAACACGCAAAGGCTTGTTTTGAACGGGCTGATAAGAACCGTTCCATCGGGGATGATACGGCAGAGCAGTCCTATTATAAGATTACCACGTTCTATGATGACCTGTTCTTTGCTGCAAACTGGCTGTATCTGGCAACTGGAGATCAGTCCTATCTGGATTTGTGCGAATCGGATTATATCCCGAATCTGGGCAAAGAAGAGCAGTCCAACGAGCTGAAATACACTTGGGGGCACTGCTGGGATGATGTACAGCAGGGTGCTACGTTGCTGTATGCGATTAACACTGGGGATGCGACTTGGAAGGAACAATTCCGGAAGCATCTGGAATACTGGACAACAGGTTACGGCGGCAAGCAGATTACCCACACACCGGACGGTCTGGCATGGTTGTTCCAGTGGGGATCGCTGCGTCACGCAACCACAACCGCTTTCTTGGCATATGTTGCTGTTGACGAGCTGTTTGCAGATGATGCAACCTATGCAGAAAAGTACACGGAATTTGCAGATTCCACGATGAATTATTGCTTTGGCGATAACTCCGCAAACTTCAGTTATGTTATCGGTATGGGCGATAACTATCCGCAGGCATGGCATCACAGAACGTCCAGTGGTGTATGGAACGATAAGTGGAGCAATATCGGACAGACAGAGGGCGACGATGCAAAGGAACACGCCCACATCCTGTATGGTGCATTGGTTGGCGGCCCTGACCAGACAGACGGCTATTCCGATAAGATCGGCGATTATCAGTATTCTGAAGTTGCCATTGACTACAACGCAGGTTACACCGCAGCACTTTGTGCGATGGTGAGCAAGTACGGCGGCAGCACAGATCCGGATTTCCCACAGGAAGAAACCCCGAAGTGGGATGAATTTCTGATCAGAGCTTCCATCAACCAGTCTGCTGGCAGCTACACTGAAGTAAAGGTTTATGCAATGAACCACACCGCATGGCCGGCAAGAACCGTCACCGACCTGTCCTATAACTACTATTTCGATATCACAGAGCTGGTAGAAGCAGGCTATTCCATTGATGATGTCTCTGTCCGGATTGGTTATGATCAGCACGCTTCCGATAAGGGTGCCATGTCCATTTCTGACCCGATTCAGTACGACGGCAACATTTATTATGTCAAGTTGTCGTTTGCAGATGGTAGCGTTGTGATGCCGACCGGTCAGTCAGAACATCGTTCTGAGTGTCAGTTCCGTATATCCATTCCGGATAATATCCAGAATGTCTGGGATCCGACCAATGACTATTCTTATCAGACGTTGGTACAGGGCGGCGAAGATGCGATGGTTGACACGCCATATATCACAATGTATGATGGCGATGTGCTGATCTGGGGAACAGAACCGGATGGCACAACACCGGAAACCAGCACCGTAACCACAACCACTACGACCAGCACGACCACAACGACTACAACTACCACGACAACGACCACAACCACCGCAATACCGGCAGATACCACCACTGCACCGGCTGAAACCACAACAACCGGCAATGGCGCAGCAACGACAAAGGATGACACCAGTGTTTACTACGGCGATGTCAATCTGGATGGTGTCGTTTCCCTGCCGGATGTCATCACGCTGAACAAGTATCTGGCTGGACAGACACAGCTTTCCGATGCGGCTTCTGCCAATGCAGACTGCTTTGCAGATAACAAGCTGGACGATCAGGACAGCAGCATCTTGATTGGCTTCTGCATTCTGTTGGTTGATACCTTGCCACAGACATAATCTCATTTCGTTGAGAAATAGATTGCAATAGGCTTCCCCTGCCGGAGATGGTTCTCTTCCGGCAGGGGATTTTTTTGTTGAAAGGGATTTTCTTGACAAACGCCGTGGAATCTCCTATAATAAAGAGAGTCATCAAGCAGAGAGATACGGCAAAGGAGGAGAGGCTACAGAATGCTACCGGTTTTGTATGGAAAACAGTCCCTGCAAGCGACATTGTCACAGATGATGCGTGGCGGACGGCTTGCGCAGGGCTTTTTATTTTATGGAGATGCTGGGCTGGGACGGAAAACATTGGCGCATTGGTTTGCAGCCCTGTTGCTGTGCGAACATCCCGAAGATGGAAAACCGTGTGGACACTGTAAATCCTGTCACAATATGCAGTCGGATTGTCATCCGGACTTCCTGCCGGTGGAACACAGCGGCAAGCTGGGCGGTTTTTCTGTGGAAACCGTGCGACAGGTCTGCAACAGTGTGGTTGTGCCGCCCAACAATGGCAGCCGGAAGGTCTATCTGTTTGCAGATTGTGACACGATGGACGTGCGGTCACAGAATATCCTGTTGAAAGTCTTGGAAGAACCGCCGGCATATGCGTATTTTCTGTTTACTGCCTCGGCAAATGATATCCTGCTGTCCACCATCCGTTCCCGTATCCTGTCATTCGGGCTGCAACCGTGTCCGGATGCGGATTGTCAGGCGGCGTTGGTGGCACTGGGACAACCGGAGACGGCAGCAGAGCGATTTCCGGGCAACATCGGGCAATCGCTCGCTTATGCAACTGACCCCACCGTACAGGCGGCGGTGCAGCGGGTAGAACAAGCTGTGCAGGCATTGCAGCAGCGGAATGCGTATGCTTTTTTGCAGACCATTGCCCAGATCGGAAAAGACCGCCAACAGGCGAGATTTTTTTTACAGCAGCTGAAACGCTATGTACGGGACGTTATGGTATTACACAGCGCACCGACAGCCAGTTGTTGCAGCTGTGTGCCACAATTGGCGCAGCAGGTGGCACGGCAGACCGCCCACCGACAAGGGGAACAGCAATATGAAGCGATTTGTCGGGCAGAACAGGCATTGCAGGCAAATGGAAATGTACAGCTGTTGCTTGCGGCACTCTGCGGAGAGTTGCTGCAAGCCTGAGTGATCAGAAAGGATGAGATCATGATAGAAATCATTGGAGTCCGTTTTAAAAGCAACGGAAAAGTATATTATTTTTCGCCGGATGGAAAATCCTTTCAGATCGGCGATCTCGTCATTGTAGGGACGAGCAAGGGAACAGAGTGTGGAGAAGTCACCATTCCCAATAAAACCATTCAGAAAGCGGAGATTGTGCAGCCCCTCAAGCCGATTTTGCGAGCTGCCAACAAAGACGATCTGCGGATTCTGGAGCAGAACAAGAAAAAGGAAAAGCGTGCATTTCACATCTGCGAAGAGAAAATTGCCATGCGGAAATTGGAGATGAAACTGATTGACGTAGAATGTGCATTTGACAGTAGCAAGATGATGTTTTATTTCACAGCGGAAAACCGTGTCGATTTTCGGGATCTGGTCAAGGATCTGGCGGCGATTTTCCGCACCAGAATTGAACTGCGGCAGATTGGCGTGCGGGATAAGGCAAAAATCCTCGGTGGAATTGGAATCTGTGGACGGGAATTTTGCTGCAAGGGCTTTCTGTCAGAATTTCAGCCGGTTTCCATCAAGATGGCGAAAGAACAGAGCCTCTCTCTGAATCCAGCAAAGATTTCGGGTTGCTGTGGCAGACTGATGTGTTGTTTAAAGCATGAGCAGAATGTCTACGAAGAACTGTTGAAAATCACACCGAAAGTCGGTGCGATGGTTTCTATGACAGACGGCACAAAGGGAAAAGTTGTGGAATCCAACACGTTGACGGGGGATCTGAAAATCCAGACCGAACGGTCAGAGCTGCCAGTGAAGTGCAACCGGAAGGAAGTAACGCTGCTGAAAGACAGCAAGATTCGGGTGAATCAGGAGGAGCGCAAGGCACTCAAGGAACTGGAGGGGAAATAATGGCGGCAGCTGCACCCAAACGCAATTATCAGCTGGAACTGGATCGCATTCTGGCTGCGATTCCGGCAGGCGAAAAGCCGACGTTGTTTCTCCATGCGTGCTGTGCGCCTTGCAGCAGCTATGTGCTGGAATACCTGCATCGGTACTTCCGCATCACGCTTTTTTTCTACAATCCGAATATTATGCCAGAGCAGGAGTTTTCCTATCGGCTTTCTGAATTGCGGCGGCTGTTGCAGGAAATGCAGCTGGCGGACCGCATAACCGTGGTAGAAGGGGTCTGGGAACCAGAACGGTTTCTGGCACTGGCAGACGGATTGGAGCAGGAACCGGAACGGGGCGAACGCTGCCGCCGGTGTATCGGGCTGCGTCTGGAGGAGACATTTCGGGCAGCAAAAGCGGCACATGCAGATTATGTCACAACGACACTCTCCATCAGTCCGCACAAGGACGCTGCTTTTATCAATGAAAAAGGTGCTGCGCTGGCAGTGCAATACGATGTCCCGTGGCTGTTTTCCGACTTCAAGAAAAAAGGTGGCTATCAGCGTTCCATCGTGTTATCACGGGAGTATGACCTGTATCGGCAGAATTTTTGTGGATGCGTTTACAGCAAGCTGTAACCATTTGGTGAATCCTGAAATTGTGCTTGCAATTGGTCGGGAAACGTAGTATAATAGAACAGACAGGAATATTTGTATCGCTTTGGAGGAACTTTTATGCCAAAATATGTATTTGTTACCGGCGGTGTTGTTTCCGGATTGGGAAAAGGCATTACCGCTGCTTCACTCGGTCGTCTGCTGAAAGCACGTGGCTATCGGGTGACCATTCAGAAGTTTGACCCGTATATCAACGTCGATCCGGGTACGATGAGTCCGTATCAGCACGGCGAAGTGTTTGTAACGGACGATGGTGCGGAGACAGACTTGGATCTGGGACACTATGAGCGTTTCATTGATGAGAATCTTTCCATCAACAGCAATGTCACAACGGGTAAGATTTACTGGACCGTCCTCAACAAGGAACGGCGTGGTGACTATCTGGGCGGCACGGTGCAAGTGATTCCGCATATCACGAACGAAATCAAGGAACGGATCTATCGTGTCGGCAAAAATTCTGATACGGACGTTGTCATTACAGAAATCGGCGGTACGGTCGGCGATATCGAGAGCACCCCGTTTCTGGAAGCCATCCGGCAGTTTGTGGCAGAAGTCGGTAGACAGAATGCCATGTACATCCATGTGACACTGGTACCGTACATCAGCGGTTCCAATGAACTGAAGTCCAAGCCGACTCAGCATTCTGTAAAGGAATTGCTTTCCATCGGCATCCAGCCGAATGTGATTGTCTGCCGGACAGAGCAGGAAATTCCGAAGGAAATGGCAAAGAAAATCAGCCTGTTCTGCAATGTACGGGAAGAAGATATCATTCAGAACATGACCGCACCGTCTCTGTATGATGTACCGATGATGCTGGAGCAGGAGGGACTGGCTGCCTGTGTTTGTCACCACCTCGGACTGGAAAACCGGACACCGGATCTGACCGAATGGATTCAGATGACCGAACGCCAGAAGCGTGCGACAGAGACTGTGACCATTGGTCTGGTCGGCAAATATGTTGCCCTGCCGGATGCATATCTCTCGGTTGCAGAGGCATTGCGTCACGGTGGCATTCCGAACGATGTCAAGGTGGAAATCCTCTGGATTGATTCGGAAAAGATTACAGCGGACAACGTCGCAGAGACATTGGGTGCTTGTGATGGCGTGATCGTACCGGGTGGCTTTGGCGATCGTGGAATCGAAGGCATGGTCACTGCGATTCAGTACGCAAGAGAACAGAAAGTGCCGCTGTTCGGCATCTGTCTGGGAATGCAGATGGCAGTTGTGGAATATGCACGTCATTGTGCTGGTCTGCCGGAAGCCAATTCCGCAGAATTTCAGCCGGAAGGCACACAGAATGTCATTGACATTATGGAAGACCAGAAGGATGTCACCAATCTGGGTGGTACGATGCGGCTTGGATTGTATCCGTGCAAGCTGAGTACCGGTTCTCGTGTCCGTGAAATTTACGGCGAAGAGCTGATCTATGAGCGGCACCGTCACCGGTTTGAAGTAAACAACGCTTTCCGGCGGCAGCTGGTAGAGAGCGGTTTGCAGATGACGGGAATTTCTCCGGACGGCAAGCTGGTGGAAATTGTAGAACTGGAAGACCATCCGTGGTTTGTCGGCGTACAGTTCCATCCGGAATTTAAGTCCCGTCCGAATAAACCACAGAAATTGTTTACCGCTTTCATTGCAGCAGCTGCACAGCAGAAGCAGAAGAAAGCGTAAGCAATCTGGCGAACGCAGAAACAGAAAACCGTCCGTTTTTCGGGCGGTTTTTGTATAACGAGAGGAGTGTGCAATCATATGTATCGCCTGTTGATTGTAGATGATGAAGCCAATATCCGCAACGTTGTGCGGGAGTATGCAGAATTTGAAGAGTATGAGGTGACAGAAGCAGAGAATGGCATGGAAGCCGTTGCGCTCTGTCGGGAACAGGATTTTGACCTGATTATCATGGATGTGATGATGCCGAGACTGGATGGCTTTTCTGCCTGCAAGGAAATCAAGAAACGGAAAAACATTCCGGTCATTATGCTGTCTGCTCGTGGGGAGGAGTACGATAAGCTGTTCGGGTTTGAGCTGGGCATTGATGATTATGTTGTCAAGCCGTTTTCGCCGAAAGAACTGATGGCAAGAGTCAAGGCTGTCCTGAATCGTCATCACACTGCCGCAGAACAGCTGTCAGATCAGCGTTTGCAGTTTGAAGGGCTGGAGATTGACTTGGCTGGTAGAGAAGTGTATGTAGATGGACAGCGTGCTACGATGACACCAAAAGAATATGATTTATTGTTCTATCTGGTGAAGAACAAGGGACTTGCCCTTTCCAGAGACAAATTGCTGGAATCGGTTTGGGGATATGATTTCTTCGGGGACGACCGGACGGTGGATACCCATATTAAAATGCTGCGTGGCAGTCTCGGGGTATATCGGAAATTCATCGTGACCTTGAGAGGAATGGGATATAAATTTGATCCGGAAGCTTAATTTCCATATGGAGCGCAATCTGTCGATTCGCATCAAAGTATGGTTATTTTTCATGATGTTTGTGTGCATCGTCTTTATTCTGATGTGGGTTTTGCAGGTGGTATTTTTAGAACGCTTCTATGAGGCATTTAAAATTACAGACATCGCCAAAGCCGCCAACACGCTGACACAGACTTGTCGGGCAGATGATTTTTCTGATATCGCAGAGGAACTGGCAATGCGGAATGAGACGTGTGTGACATTGTTGGATGCGGACGGCAACGAAACCTATCAATACTGCGTTTCTGCACAGAAATGCCTGCTCCACAACGAACAGGATATGTATTTCTTCCTGATGGATCTGAAACACAGTGATACGGGTTACATCTGTCGTTCGATTTATAACGAACAGTTGCAGACACAGACCGTCGTCTATGGCAACTGGATTATCGATAGCGATACCAATGAGACGGTTGGATATCTGCTGTTGAATGCAAGATTGGTGCCGGTACAGTCGACGGTTTCTATTTTGCAGCGACAGACGATGATTATTACCATTGCGATGGCATTTTTCGGCGGTGTGTTGTCGTTCCTGACGGCAAGTCATATCGGCGTGCCGATTACCCGATTGACCCGTTCCGCCAAACGGTTGGCGCACGGCGATTATACGACAAAATTCGAGGGCGGTGGCTGTGCGGAAGTCGATGATCTGGCGGAGGCGTTGACCTACGCAGAACAAGAACTCTCCCGTACCGACGAGATGCAGCGAGACTTGATTGCCAATGTTTCGCACGATATGCGAACGCCGTTGACGATGATGAAAGCGTATGCGGAAATGATACGAGATTTGTCCGGCAACAATCCTGTGAAACGAGAGCAACATTTGCAGGTCATCATTGAAGAAACCGACCGGCTTTCACTGTTGGTCAATGATATGCTGGATTTGTCCAAGTTGGAGAGCGGCACGAAAAAATTAGAGTATACGACATTTGATATTTCGCAGCGACTCACGGAAATTGCAAACCGTTATCAAGGCATTTCAGAACAGATGGGCTATCATTTCCACTTCACACCAGATGCTTCTCGTATGGTCTGCTGTGATGCGGGCGCAATTGAGCGAGTTATCTGTAATTTGATTCACAACGCCATCAATTACACGTCCAAAGAGGACAAACAGGTCTTTCTGCGACAGGTCAATACACCAAACAGTGTGCGGATTGAAGTGCGGGATACTGGTGATGGCATTGAGGAAGACAAAATCAAATTGATTTTTGACAAATACTATCGTTCGGAAAATCACAAACGGGAAGTGGTCGGAACGGGTCTGGGCTTGTCGATTGTCAAGGCGATTCTGAAACTGCACAATTATGATTACGGTGTCAACAGCAAACTGGGAGAGGGTTCGACTTTCTGGTTTGCCATCCGCACCGATGCCAATCCGGAAGAAATGGAAGGAGCAAAACATGGCGGAACAGAATAACAGACAACTTCCGGCATTTTTGCTGGAACAATTGCAGCAGGCGTATACAGCGGAGCAGGTCGCAGCCATTCTTGCCGGCTATGCGGCACAGCGACAGGTTTCCTTTCGGGTGAATCTGTTGAAAGCCACCGTGCCGGATGTGCTGGAACAGTTGAAAGCAGCGGACATTTCTGTGCAGCCTGTTTCTTGGAGTGAGACGGCGTTTCTCTGTGCGCCGACCGTGCAGGAAGCACAGTTGCAGGCATTGCCCTGTTATGCAGCAGGGGAGATTTATCTGCAAAGTCTCTCCTCGATGCTGCCGCCGGTGATTTTACAGCCACAGCCAAAGCAGGAAATTCTGGATATGACAGCTGCCCCCGGCGGAAAAACCACACAGATGGCGGCAATGACCGGCAACCAAGCCAATATCATGGCGTGTGAACTGCACAAAATGCGTGCAGAAAAGCTGAAATACAACGTAGAAAAGCAGGGCGCAAAACGGGTCAATGTGATGGTGACCGATGCCAGACGGCTCAGTCCGTATTTCTCTTTTGACCGGATTCTGTTGGATGCGCCGTGTAGCGGCAGTGGAACGCTTTCCCTGCAAACAGGAGCAGGTGTGGAAAACCTGACGGCTGCGCTTGTGGAAAAGACCGTCAAAGCACAGCGTGCCTTGTTAAAAAAAGCGTGTGCGCTGTTGAAACGGGGACAGGAAATGGTGTATTCCACTTGTTCCATCCTGCCGGTGGAAAACGAACAGCAGGTACAGGCTGTTCTGGCAGATGGAAAAATGGAATTGTTGCCGATTGCGTTCGACGGGATGGAAACCCTGCCACAGCTGCCGACTGCACTGCCGGAGACACTCTGCGTCTGTCCGGATGCGCAATATGAAGGTTTTTTCGTCGCAAAATTCCGGAAACGCTGAAAATCCTATTGACGAAAGCAGAAAAACGTAGTAAAATAGAAAAGAACAATCAAACAATTGGAGGTTACATCTCATGGCAAAGAAATTTATTGTAGAAACATCCGCAAGACACGTTCACCTGACCGCAGAGGCATTTGCAACGCTGTTCGGGGAAGGCAAGGAACTGACCGTAAAGAAGATGCTGTCTCAGCCGGGACAGTTCGCAAGCGAAGAACGGGTAACTGTTGTTGGCCCGAAGAAGTCCCTGCCGAACGTTTCCATCCTCGGCCCGTTCCGGAATGCCAATCAGGTAGAATTGTCTGCAACAGATGCACGTTCCATCGGCATTGCTGCACCGATTCGGGAATCTGGTGACGTTGCTGGTTCTGGCGCATGTAAGATCGTTGGCCCAGCAGGTGAAATTGAAATTTCCGAAGGTGTCATCGTGGCAAAGCGTCACATTCACCTGACACCGGCAGATGCTGCGGAAATGGGTGTCAAGGACAAGGATGTCGTATGGGTAAAGGTTGACACAGACGGCAGAAAGGCAATTCTCGGCGACGTTGTCTGTCGTGTATCGGATTCCTATGCGCTGGCAATGCACATTGATACCGATGAATCCAATGCTGTTTCTGCACCGAGAGAACTGTACGGTGAAATCGTAACCGTAGACTAATTGCAAGCAACATAAATTGCAGAAAAAACACCGTCTGCCGGAATGCGGACGGTGCTTTTTTAAAGGAGGCATTTTTTTGCGACAAACGTCCTATTCTGCGTGGTTGTCCGCAGTGCCGGCATTTGCCGATGCAGCTGCATCGCTGTCATCAACAGAGGTATTTTCTGATTGTACGGCGCAAGTGACTGCCCCCGTTTTATATAGTTATGTGTGGTGGTGTCTGCAACAGGCAATACAAGATAAGATAACGACACTTTATTTTCTGGCACGAGACGGTCACGTGCTCTACCAGATTGCACAGCGTTTCTGCGCACAGTATCACTTGCCGTTGCGTTGCCGCTATCTGTATGTTTCCCGTATGGCACTGCGGATGCCGGTGTATCATCGCATGGGCGATGCGGCATATGATTTATTGCTGCTGCGTGGGGCAAATCTCACACCGACCCATGTACTGGAACGATTGCAGTTGTCGGAAGCGGAACGACAGGCGGTTTATGCAGAAATTGCCTTTCCCGTTGCAGAAGCCGATACCCCAATGGCACCACCGGCTTTTTCGGCTTTTTCCAATCAAATCCGGCAAAGTACGGTTTATGCAGACTTGCTGCAAAAGAAATCCGAAGCCGCCTATGCAGCCGCCGTTTCCTATCTGGAACAGGAACAGCTCTTTTCTCAGCAACGCATTGGCATCGTTGACAGTGGCTGGAATGGTTCCATGCAGAATTGCCTGCTTGCGCTGATGCAGTGCACGGAACACGCTGTTCCGGCGGTGAAAGGCTATTATTTCGGGCTGTATGCCATGCCCAGACAGGGCGATTGGATGGCGTGGTATTTCGACCCTGCTTCCCCACTTCGGGATGTGATTCGCTTTAACAACAATGTCTATGAGTGTATGTGCGCTGCACCGCATGGGACAACCATCGGCTATCAGATGCAGGCAGATGGTACAGTTGCGCCCATTCTGAAACCAATGGGGGCTGTGGATCGTCACAATGCAGCCTTAGCGGAAAAGCAGGAAGCAATCTGTCTTGCTTTTACGGAACAGGTTTTGCCACAGCTTTCTTTTTCGGATTTCGCAGCGTTGCCATTGCATTCATTGAGTCAAAAATTATTGCAGCGGCTGTTGTTCACGCCGACGGCAACAGAAGCCGCCGCACTGGGACAATTCCAGTTCTGTGATGATATGGGAGAAATCTATACCTTTCCGCTGGCGGCGGCTGGACAGGAACAAGCGTTGCGGCAGTGTCTGCTCTCGCAGCGGATGTTACAGCGATTCCGTTCACCGTCTGCCGTCCGTGCAGAACCATTCTGGTTGTATGGTGCATTGGCGTGCAGCAAAATCCGGCGGAAACGGTGGTATCATTGGAATTTTGCCTGTTGGGATGCCATCCGACATGGCATCAACAGGAGGAGACTGCGATGACAGAAGAAAAACAACCCCTGATCTCTGTTCTGATGGGTGTCTATAACTGTAAAAGTCAGGCGATGCTGTTCCAAGCTGTCCGTTCGATTCAGGCGCAGACTTACACAAATTGGGAGTTGATTCTCTGTGATGATGGCTCTACCAATCCAACCTTACAATGGTTGCAGCAATTGGCGGAACAGGACACACGGATTCGTCTGTTGCAGAATCAGGGCAATCGGGGGCTGGCGGTCACACTGAATCGTTGCCTTGCGGTTGCGAAGGGTGCTTATCTGGCACGACAGGATGATGATGATTATTCCGATCCGGAACGCTTTGCCAAGCAAGTCGCTTTTTTGCAGGCACATCCGGAGATAGATTTTGTCGGGACAAATTGTGCGCTCTACACGCCGGAGCAGGGCATTTGTGGCACATGGATGCGGACAGCGTTTCCGGAAAAGCAGGATTTTCTGTTCAATTCGCCGTTCATTCACGGTTCGGTGTTGTTCCGGCGGCGTTGCTTTGAAAAGGTGACAGGTTATCCCATTATGCGGAAAATCGCACGATATGAAGACTATATGCTGTTTATGCAGCTCTATGCTGCCGGTTTGCATGGCGCAAATTTACAAGAACCATTGTATACGTTTTATTTTGACACCGCCATCCGCCGCATTCCGGTAAAAGAACGGTGGGATGAAGCCGTTGTGCGCTGGAAAGGCTTCCGACAGCTGCATCTGTTGCCCGTCGGGTTTCCCTATGTATGCAAGCCGCTTCTGTTGGCAACGATTCCACCCCGTGTGTTGCATCGGTTGCGACAGAAAACACATGTCGGCGGTGCATATTGATTGTCTACTGATTGGCAGAATCTCGTTTCGTTTTCAGGCGCTTTTCAGTTTGATTTCACGTAATGTACACAATAGGGCGGTATACTATAACCATGCTCTTAAAGAGAGCATGTAACATCCTCTAAAGTGCTTTTGCATTTACCCCGGTGCAAAAGTATCATCCCCAATAATCCCTATATCATAGCAGCAACGCCTCTTACCCCGGGGCGTTTGCTGTTTATGACATCGCACGAGGATGGATTTTGATTGCATTTTACTAATCCTTTCAAATAAATCTGCAAGGAAGAGAGCGGATCGGCAGTTTACTGCTGATGCGCTCTTTTCCATTTTTCACAAAAAAATAAATAATTGCTTGCTTTTCTTAAGATTTCATGGTATAATGAAAATCACAGCGTAGAGAAAAGCATGGAAATTGTAAGGTATTGGATGTTAGAAAACAAAATAGGAAAGGAAATCAATATGATGCAATATCAAGAAGCGTATCAGCAATTGAAACAGTACGGACAGACCCATCTGTTGCAATTTTACGATGAGTTGTCACCCACAGCACAGGCTGCTCTCTTGCAGCAGATTTCAGAAATTGATTTTTCTGTTCTGGAACGCAGTATGCAGACAGAACAGGCACGTGGTGCATTGTCACCGCTGGGTGCTTGTACCATTTCAGAAATTGCACAGAAGAAGGAACAGTATTTGCAGATTGGATTGGATGCCATCCGGCAGGGAAAAGTGGGTGCTGTTCTGCTGGCAGGTGGACAGGGGAGTCGGCTGGGTTGTTCCGGTCCGAAAGGTGTGTTTCAGATTGGCGTACAACGGCCACTGAGCATTTTTGAATGTCTGTTCCGGAATTTGATGGATGTGACAGAACAGGCAGGTGTTCCCGTGCCGCTGTTCATTATGACCAGTGAAGCGAACGATGCAGAGACAAGAGCATTTCTGGAGGAACATCAGTTCTTTGATTACCCACGGGAATCGATCCATTTCTTTATTCAGGAGATGGCACCAGTTCTGGACGAAGACGGGAAAATCCTGTTGGCATCCGCCGGAAAAATCGCTGTTTCTCCGAATGGAAACGGTGGCTGGTTCTCATCCATGCAGCGAGCTGGTTTGCTGGAAGTCCTGCTGAAAGAACACATCGAGTGGTTGAATGTATTTGCGGTAGACAATGTGTTGCAGCGGATGGCAGACCCTTGTTTTATTGGGGCAACGATTGCTGCCAATTGCACTTCCGGCAGCAAGGTGGTTGCCAAGGCAAGTCCGGAGGAAAAAGTCGGCGTGCTCTGTCTGGAGGATGGAAAGCCGTCCATTGTAGAGTATTTCGAGATGACACAGGATATGCGGGAGTTGCGAGAGCCGGACGGCACATTGACCTATCGGTATGGTGTCATTCTGAATTATTTGTTCCGTGTGGATCAGCTGCGTGAAACACTGCATTGTAATCTGCCGCTGCACATGGCACACAAGAAAGTGTCGTATCTGGCAGCGGACGGCACACAGGTTGTACCGGAGGAACCGAATGCATATAAGCTGGAGACACTGGTGCTGGACATGGTGCATATGCAGGAAAATTGTCTGCTGTATGAAGTAGAACGGGAAAAGGAATTTGCACCGGTGAAGAATGCAACCGGCGTGGATTCTGTCGAGACAGCTCGTGCACTGTTGCAAAAGAATGGCGTAGCGTTGTAAGCGAATAGCGAATAAAGATGTGAATATACAGAAAAAATCCCTGAGAGTGTTTGCAATGCTCTCAGGGATTTCGCTTTAGTTTGCAGCACGTTTGATGGGCTGTTTTGTGATGCACCCTTTCGGGCATTCCTTGACACAAAGTCCGCAGGAAACACATTTCTCGTAATCAATCACAGCGTGATTGTCGATCACATGAATGGCATCCAGCTTACATGCTTTTTCGCACTTTTTGCAGCCGATACAAGCATTCTGACAGGCTTGCATGGCAACCTTTCCCATGTCCTTGGAAGAACAGAGTACGTCTACTCTCTTCTTTTCTGACCGCAGGGCAATCAGACCATTCGGACAGGCTTTTGCGCATCTCCCACAGGAAATACATTCTTCTGTACAGATGACTGCCAGACCATCCTGAATGCGGATGCAGTTCTTTTCACAGACAGCGGCGCAGTCCCCCAGTCCGATACAGCCGTGCATACAGCTGCCTGTACCGCCATAAAACCGTTTTGCAGCAGCACAGCTCTGCACACCGTCAAATGTAAATTTCTGCTGGGTTGCCTGACAGGTGCCGTTGCAGTGTACCACCGGAATCTTTCGTTCCGCAGCAGAAACCGCAACACCCATAATTGTACCAATGCTGCTGGCAGCAGCAGCACCGCCCGGCAGACAGGCGTTCATCGGCGCACCTTTATTGACAATGGCATCTGCATAGTCGGCGCAGCCGGCATAACCACAAGCACCGCAGTTTGCCCCCGGCAGGGTTTCTGTAATCTGTTGTGCCCGTTCATCGACTTTCACAGCGAACACTTTAGAAATCACTGTCAGCAGGACACCAAACACCACGCCGAAAATGACAAACAGCAAAATTGGCAGGATATATTCCATTTCTGTTCCACTCCTTTCTCACTGACCCAGACCGCCGAAGCCCAGAAAACTCATGGAAACAATGGCGGCAGCAACCAGCGTTGCTGGTACACCACGGAACATGGCTGGTGTTTCGGATTCTGCATCATCCACTCTGGAACGGACACCGGAAAACAGTACCATTGCCAGCGCAAATCCAAAGCCGGAGAAAAAGGCATTGATCATGGATTGTGCGAATGTATAATTTTCATCAATGTTCATGATGGTCACACCCAGCACGGCGCAGTTTGTTGTAATCAGTGGCAGATAGACACCCAGTGTTTTATAGAGCGGCGGCATGACTTTTTTCATGACGATTTCCAGCAGCTGCACAAAGACAGCAATGACGAGAATGAATGCGACTGTCCGGAGATACGTCAGGTCATACGGCTTCAGCAGGAAATAATAAATCGGATACGTAACCAGCGAAGCACAGAGCATGACGAAAATAACCGCTGCGCCCATGCCGATACTGGAATCAAATTTTTTCGATACGCCCAGAAACGGACAGCAGCCGTAGAATTTTGACAGGACAAAGTTGTTGGTCAGTACGGCAGCGATGATGATGGTGACATACGTACTCATGCTTCTACCTCCTCACAATTTGCACGGCAGGCTGCGGCATTCGGGCAGGCACTGCAACCGATTTTCTTCGGCGGCTTTTTCTTGGAGAGACGGCAGACCACAGCAATGATGATGCCCAGTACAAAGAAACCGCCAGCCGGCATAACGAACAAGGACATGGTGTGTCCCTGCATAAATGGGATCGACAGTCCGAACCAAGTCCCAGAACCGAGAATTTCCCGGACAGAACCCATCAGGAACAACGCCAGCGTAAAGCCCAGACCCATACCAGCACCATCCAGAATCGAAGGCAGGACGGTGTTCTTGCAAGCGAACATCTCCGCTCTGCCAAGGATGATACAGTTTACTGTAATCAGTTCCAGAAATGCGCCCAGACTGGTGTACAGGGATGGCACAAAGCCGTGCAGCAGGAACTGAATCAGCGTAACAAATGTGGCAATGATGACAATATAACAGGGGAGCTTAACCTGTGACGGAATCACTTTCCGCAGCAGGCAGATTACAAGGTTGGAGAAAATCAGCACGAAGGTGGTGGAAAGTCCCATACCAATGCCGTTGAATGCGCCTGTGGTGACAGCCAATGTCGGACACATCCCCAACAGGGAAACCAGAACCGGATTCTCCCGAATCAGTCCTTTTGTAAATTCTTTTCCGTAGTTCATTGCAGAATCGCCTCCTTATTTTGTGCAAACGTCTCCATCGCACAGGTGACAGCGGCTTTCATGCCGTTGGAGGAATAAGTCGCACCAGTGATGCCGTCGATTTCAGAAACAGCATCTGTGTCTGACAGACCGATCAGGTGATCTGTGAGCAATTCCGGATTGCTCTGTACTTTTGTGCCAAGACCCGGCGTTTCGGAAACGCTGACAAATGTAATGCCAGTTACCGCTCCCGTTTCATCCAGTCCGATGACAACTTGCAGACCGCCTTTGTTATAGCCGTTTGCAGTGACCAGAACGGCAGTCTGTTTGTTTTCATCGACATAGACTGCGGTCGGGGTTGCCTTTTCGTTTTCCGCTGGGATGAAGGTATCCAGTTCTGTGAAATCACCGGCATTCGGGAGTGCTTGCAGACTGGTCTGGATGGAAGCTGCTTCTGCGGCGGCAATTTTGTCTTTTGTCAGGCTGTTTGCCACTGCCAGCAAACCGCAGCAGCAGGCACAGACAATTGCCAGTACAACCGGCGGTTTGATGAGATTGGTGTTCTTTTCCATATCAAGCACGCTCCTTTTCTATTTTTTTCGCACCGACCGGCTTTGTCATGGTCAGACGGTCGATATAAGGGGTGAGCAGGTTCATCAACAGAATTGAGAACGAGCAGCCCTCCGGCATATTGGCAAAGGTACGGATGACAAATGTCAGAATGCCGCAGCCGATACCGAAAATCCATTTGCCTTTTGTGGTAATCGGCGTGGTGACATAGTCTGTTGCCATGAAGAAAGCACCAATCATCACACCGCCGCTCATCAATGCATATGGAACTGCAACCAGCTCTCCACCCGTTGCGAGGGTGTAGAACAACGTCAGAACGCCCAGCGATCCCAGATAGGCCACAGGTGTAGATGGGGAAATAATACGGGCAACTATCAGGAACAATCCGCCGATTAACAGGGCAAGGGCAGAGGTTTCTCCGATAGAACCGCCGGTGTTGCCCAGAAACAGCGAGAGCAGGCTGGCATCGCCGGTTACCAACGGCGTTGCACTGGTGAGCGCATCAATCGTGTCGGAAGAAGCAACCAGCTGCTTGCCGAGAGAAAGACCCTGATAATAGAACGGCTTGACCCAAGTGGTCATATCGCCGGCAAAAGAAAGCAGCAGGAACACTCTACCGGTGATGGCAGGGTTGGCAAAGTTACAACCCAGACCGCCGAACAGCTGCTTGACAACTGCAACGGCGAAGATACAGCCGATAGCGGCTTCCCAGAATGGCAGGGTTGCCGGAAGATTCAACGCCAGCAACAACCCTGTCAGGGCAGCACTGCCGTCGGAAATGGTAACGGGCTTTTTCATCAGTTTCTGACAGACCGCTTCTGTCAGCATACAGACAACGATACAGAACAGTGTCAGCAGCAGGGCACGCAGTCCGAAGAAAATCACACCACAGATTGCTGCCGGCAGCAGGGCAAGCAGTACCATTCCCATAATTTTTTGTGTTGTCATACCGCTCCGGACGTGCGGAGACGGGGAAACAGTCAGTAATTGCAAGATCGGTCACCTCTTTTTACTTCTTTGCAGCTGCCATGACCATTGCCTTGGCGAACTGATTGGTTTCTGCGACCGGACGTTTCGCCGGACAGGCGTATGTACAACAGCCGCAGTTCATGCAGAGCATCACGTGCAGGGCTTGCAGTGTAGCCACATCTTTCTGTTTGTATGCCTTTGCAATCTGCGGCGGCATCAACTGAAGGGGACAGGCGTTTACGCAGCGACCGCAATGAATGCAGGCGGATGCTTTCGGTGCAGCAAAGTGGTCAAATGCCACAATGGCATTGTTGGCTTTCAGAATGGCATCGTGGACATCTGCAATCGGCATCCCCATCATCGGACCGCCGTAGAGCAGCTTTTTCACACGTTCCATGTCGCATTGTGCAAATTGCAGCACATCTTCGACAGGTGTTCCCATCGGCACAATGACATTGCAAGGGTTGCCGATGCAGTCACCGTCTACTGTGACCATACGCTGTACCATTGGCATACCGGTTTTCAGATACCGGCTGACAAAAGCAACAGAAGAGACATTCATCACAATGACCCCTTGGTCAGCCGGCAACTGTCCTTCCATCACCACTCTGCCGAGGGTGTGATAAATCAATACTTTTTCTGCGCCCTGCGGATAGGTGGAAGGCAGGGTGAAGACCTGAATCCGGTCATCGTCTGCCGTTTTTTCTGTGAGAATGCGAATCGCTTCCGGTTTGTTGGATTCGATGCCAATCACACAGTTCGGAATGTTGAGCCAGTGCAGCACTTGTTGAATGCCGTCAATGACTTCCTCTGGTGCTTCTACCATTTGTCGATAGTCGGACGTGATGTACGGTTCACACTCTGCGGCATTGATGCAGAGGGTATCCACCGTCTGTTTTGGTGCAAGCTTTACATGGGTCGGAAAGCTTGCGCCCCCCATGCCAACCAGACCGCTTTCCCGAATTGCGTGCAGGAAATCTTCCTTGCTGGCAATCGCAGGTGGCTGGACAGATGGGTCAACTGTTTGCAGACCATCTGTTTCAATCTCCACACATTTGCAGGTTCTGCCGTTGCTCATACGGTAGTCGGTGACTGCTTTGACTGTGCCGGATACGCCGCTGTGAATCGGTGCTGCCATAAAAGCTTCGGTGTCACCGATTTTCTGCCCCACATTGACCACGTCTTTTACTTTGACCAGTGGATTGCAGGGCGCACCGATGTGCATACTCATCGGAATGCGCACCCGTGCAGGCAGTGGCAATGGCTGACTGTTCATCTGTTCGGTGTTTTTGTGATGCGCCAGCCTGACACCTCCGAGTCTCTTTCTCATATCATAGCCTCCTTTTTGATGATGGTATGCGGTCCATCTTGTTCTCCGTTCATAAGAAAGCCTTTTCTTTTCCCGAAAAACGTGTTATGATAATACTGCATACCATAATAATTATAGTATAAATGCGAGCCGTTGTAAATAGAGCGTGGTCGATTTTTCAGAATTCCGTCAAAATGAAATAAAAGTACAACGGTAGCGAAAAAAAATTAGGAGAGGGAGCAAAAGAATATGAAAGGTTATCGCATTAGTTTCATTCGTCATGGCAGAACTGCCGCAAACGACAAGGGCATTTATATCGGTCGGACAGACTACCCTTTGTCGCAGAAAGGTGTCAGCGAATTGTACAACAAAATGGATGAATATGAATATCCGCATGTGGCACGTGTTTACAGCAGTCCGCTGCAACGCTGCACAGAGACAGCAGAAATTTTATTTCCGGATGCGCAATTGCAGATTGTGGACAATCTGATTGAAATGGATTTTGGGGAATTTGAGGGCAAGTGTGCAGATGAACTTGTGAAAAAAGAGGAATTTTTACAGTGGATTCGGGGCGGTGAAAATTGTCGTCCACCAAAAGGGGAAAGTCTGGAGGAAGTGCAGCTGCGGCTGTTCAAAGCATTGCGGGAAATCATTCGGGATATGATGGATTCTGACATTCTGCATACTGCTGTGATTACACACGGCGGGCTTCTTTCCACATTGATTTCCGGATTCGGTCTGCCAAAGATTGCCCCGAAGGATTTGCAGGTTGCACCGGGGGAAGGGTATGATGTACTGGTGACAGCGTCCCTCTGGCAGCGTTCCAACGTGTTTGAAGTGCTGGGGATGACACCTTATCAGACCGGCAATCTCATGGATGAATAATCGGGACGAAAACAGGGTATCCTCTCTTTGAACGCTTTTTGTTTTTGCTGTGAGAGGAGTGACCCGTGATGCCATTGTATCCCCTGTATCCGTTTTCCAGATCGGTTTTGCGGCAGACAGAACAACCTGTGACATTTTATTTCTGGTGTTGGCTGGGTTGTGGGGTTCTGCTGGTTTTATGCCGGATTGCGCTTTGTCTGGCGTTGCAGATTGGGTTTTCCTTTCTGGGCTGGCTGTCTTATCTGGAAACGGCATGGTATGGGGTACGGTTGGCGTTTTCCGGATTGGCGTATGTGCTGTTGCCACCGTTGCTGTATCGCAGTATTTTTTATGGCGCACGGGCGGCTGGTCTGACGACCACTAAAAAACCGCCAACAAGAAGTGCTTGCTGGCGGCTTTCTATCTGGCTGCATGGGTTGCGATGGTTGCCCTGTCTGCCATTGGCAGCCTGTCTGTATGGGGTGCAGTGGTGTCTGCAACAGGGAACAACTGTATCCGATGCGCTCTGGTGGGTATTGGGTGCGGTGCAGTTCGTGACATTGGGCGTGGTTTGCTTGGTTGGATGGCTCTGGCTTTGTCCGGCGTTGGCAGCCGCTCCGGTGTTATTGGCACTCTCCCCACAATCCGGTATCGTTACCTTACGACAGGCGTTCCGGATGGTGTCCGGAAAAAGGCGGCAATGGTATGCGCTGTTTCTGCGCAGCCTGCCGCTCTGGTTGCTGCCGTTCTGTCTGCCTCGTGTTCTGATGATGCAGACGGTCTGGGTCGGTATCCTGCAAAAAGAACTGCAATATCACGAAGAGAAAGGCTGGCAAATGCATGGCGCAAATTCTGAGATGGCGTGTGGAGGCGGAAACGCCTGTCACATTGGAATCCTTCCTGCGAAACGAAAAACAAGTCTCCCGCCGGTTATTGGTGAAGCTGAAACGTCATAATGGGCTTTGGTGCAATGGACACCCCATCCGCAGCATTGATCCGGTGCAGGCGGGAGACTGGGTCGAGCTGCATCTGCCGGAGGCAGAACCGGTTGTAGCGAATGCGGCTTGTTCCGTTCCGGTCTGTATGGAAACGGCAGATTGGATTGTCTATCACAAACCGCCCGATATGCCGGTACATCCCTCACAGAATCACTATACCGATACGCTGGGGAATTGTTTCTGTGCGACCTTTCCAGATCTGGTTTGCCGTCCGGTCAATCGACTGGATCGGAATACCAGTGGACTCTGCCTTTTTGCGAAAAGTGCCTACGCAGCCAATCAGCTGCAACATCGGGTACAGAAACGCTATTACGCCATTGTGCAGGGCGTTCTGTCGGAAGCCGGAACGGTTTCTGCGCCGATTGCCAGAGAGCAGGCTTCGATTATTGTGCGATGTGTCCGTGCGGATGGCAAACCATCTGTGACACATTATGCACCGCTCTGGCACAATGACAAGTATACGCTGTTACAGTTCCGGTTAGAGACGGGGCGCACCCATCAGATTCGGGTACATATGGCATATATCGGGCATCCGCTGGCAGGAGACTCACTTTATGGCGGCAGCACCGCAGATATTGCCCGTCAGGCGTTGCACTGCGGCAGAATGACCATCCCTGGCGTGACCGATCTCCGGTCTGTGATTGTCGGCACGCCGTTGCCGGAAGATATGCAATCCCTGCTGACGTAATCAAAACTTATACAGAAACAGACTGAATCGCAGAAATGGCTGCAAAGAGATTCACAGCGATGGCTGCCAGTAACCAAGGCGATGTCAGAATCAATTTTCCACCCCGTGTACTTTGTGCCGGGGTGTTTTTTGGAAAGGTACGTTTCCGGGTGTACACGAAAAAGCAAATCATCCCGATGATGGCAATGAGCAGATAGAAGATATTGGCGTAGAGGTCAAAGTTTGCCAGTGCGATTTCGTCGGTAATCCAAGTATACCCCAGACTGAAGACGGTTGAGACGGAATTGACGACGATGTGCACGAAAATCGACGGCAGAATGGAATTATACCGCACAGCGAGTTCTCCGAGGAGAATGCCCATGGGAAATGCTAAGACGAACTGGGAAATATTCTGGTGTCCCAGACCGAATAACAGCGCAGATAACAGGATACCGGTACGCTGGCTGACACGGGAGAGATTCTTCAGGGCGAAGCCACGATAGAGCAATTCTTCTGTGATGGGGGCAATGAGACAGCTATAGAGAATCTCAGCGAAAATCGCATTTGTGCTGCCGTAGTAATCCACATCCGGCTCATAGGCAGTGATGCCGCCTTGACTGAGGAAATCCGTGACAAATTCGGCAACATAGCCGGCAGCGCATTGGATAAAGATAGCGATGGCGAAATAGGAAAGCAGTTGCCTGCATCGTGGCATCTGTTCTGTGCGGAAGAGATGGCGGACGGGCACTTTTGTTGCACGGCAGCCAATCAGCGCAACGGCGGTGTTCATGATAAGAAACAGCAGACCGTTGATGGAAATCATGATGGAAGACTGTTCCATGTAGGTATCGGGGTCAATGCTGCCGTTGCCGAACGACAATAAGAAATCCAGCAACATAAAAATCAATACAGCGGTGAGCTGAATGAAAAAGAAGTGGGCAAAGAATCCCAGACCGACAGCGTTGTAGTAGTGGCGGATGCGTTTGCGCTCCTGTTTGGTAGGGGAGAGCGGCGGCTGATAGCCGGGCAAATCAATCTGTGGGAGCACAGAGCGGTAGTGGGATGCGTAGGCACGGTTCTGGGTTGCATTGGAAAAAGGATCATAAGGATCCGGACGAAGTAACTGTCGCAAGGGGAAGACCTCCTTAGTTTTTAAGTTGAATTTGATTGTCGTTTTCGGTTATAGAATCACAATCAAAATGAAGAAAATTATGAAGATAGTTGCGTAGTACAAGATATATGCCATAATAACATACTTCAATATTATAAGTGCCACGAAAATAACAGCAGCTGTCAGTACCAGAATTTCAAGGAAGCGTCTTGATTTAATGACTTCTCTGTGTATCTCTGGGAATTCCATTTTCTCGTATATGTTGAAAGCAATCAAAGCAATATTGCATAACAAGAGCAGGATGAAAGAAAATATGGAGCGGTGGTATTCCAAAAAAGTGGGAAATATCAAGTCGCTTAATTTAGAAAGTATCTGTGGATAAACGCTTGCAACCATAAATGATGCAGAAGTTAAAAATAAAATTGCACATGACTGTAATTTTGCGACGAAGAAACTCATTACAATGCACAAAGCAAATGATAAAATGATCAATTGCAAAACACGTTGACTTTCATATTCCGGCGATTGGAGATATGTAATAAAAAAACGGTTGATTGCCGCATCACTATTCAACGAAGCAACATCAACATCGACTGTTAGCAATTGCAAAATTTCTTGATATTTCCAAACCACGACACCTGTCACTCCAGCTATAAGCGGAATGCCAATGAATAAGGATTTTGGAAAGCGAAACATCGTCGACCAAAAGGCGGTAAACAAAATAGTAAAACCAAAAATGATCAGTTTATTTTGGATGGATAGACCGATTCCAATGACATCAGTAAAAGCATTCAGTATTCCACAGACGGATAACGCACTGATGATGCTGAAAAGACTCCATCTTACAGCTTTCGATTCCATTGTAATTGCACCTCCGTTTCTTACTAATATTGTACCTTGATTGGTTTGATTTGTCAAGATTTCTTGTGGAAAGGCATCACTGATTATACAATACTGGTATCTGCTGTTTTTTTGTCCCATTGCAACCTATAGACAAATTTGCAGAATTATGCTATACTAAAAGAGAACCAGAATTAAGGGAAAGGAGTCGCTTTTATGTTGCATGAAAAATCCTGTGGGGCAATCGTTTATCGGAAATCCCACGGGAATATTGAAATTCTACTGATTAAACACGTGAATAGCGGTCACTGGTCATTCCCAAAAGGCCATGTAGAAGGGGCGGAAACCGAAATCGAAACCGCCAAACGAGAAATCATGGAAGAAACTGCAATTGATGTCATGATTGATCCCACATTCCGGGAGACAGTTTCTTATTTTCCAAAACGGGATACCCAGAAAACAGTCGTCTATTTTATTGCAAGAGCCAAAAATTATGATTTTACACCACAACTGGAAGAGATTTCTGAAATCCGTTGGGTCGATATTGGTTACGCTTCCAATATCCTGACCTATGAAAATGATAAGAATATTGTCACCAAAGCCAAAGCTGCCATCCGGGAATTTGAATAACAACCATCAGAACAGCATCCGCAGCGAAAGCCCGTCTTCCTGCATCAGAAATTCAATATTGCCTTGCAGACTGCATAACTCTGCTGCAAATTCCTCACAGTCGGATTCCAGCAGCGGCCGCAGCCGGTAGACCGAAGTGGCAGTGTCCATCAGCTTGTCTCGCCGTACCGTCAGCAACAGCCATGGCTCTGCTTTTTCCCATGCCTGCTCAACGGTTTTGCATTGTTCCGATGTGGGCGTTTCTGCGGTTTCCAGTTCCGAAATCGCATCCAGTATGGTGTTCCCAGCGTGCCGGACAGCGAAAATGGAACTCGTACTCAGCCCCACCAATAAAAGTAGAATGATTAAACTGATGCGGAAGCGTGTCATTGCGAAGCTCCTTTCGAATCAGATTTGGAATGCGCTCTGGGAATGCAGGTGCAAACCCCGTTTTTGTCGGCGGTGAGCAGGAAGACATTGCTCGCCTGTAAATGCCGCCGGTGTAACTCAGCTGTCAACCAGTCCGGCGTTTTCTGTAGACTGCGCAGGGCAGCGTGACTGACTTGTCCGTCAGAAATCAGGGTAACAGGGGGGTCAATGGTCTTCGGGTGCAGGTCGACATCCTGTAACGTCATCGGCTGATGTTCTTTTTTCAGATAGACGGAGACACTGCCCGTTGTCTCCACAATGGCAAATTGAATGTCCTCCAGCGAAAAGACCTGATTGCCACGGAGTGCTGTCATCAGGTCATCAATCGAAAACCGCAGCTCCTGTAGCGTATGTTGATCCAACACACCGTTGCGGATGATGATTTTCGGACTGCCGCAGATGATGCGGCGCAGCCGCCGACTTTTCAGCGCACACCAAGAAATAATCACTTCAAAGCAGACCATAGAGAGAATGGGCAGAACCCCCGGCAGCAGCGGAATGGAGGTATCCTCCAGCGGCAAGGTGGCAATGTTGGAAATCAGAATGGTGATGACCAGCTCTGCCGGTTGCAATTCTCCCAGCTGTCGTTTGCCCATCAGCCGGACAGAAAAAATAACGACACCATATAAAATCAGTGCACGAATCAGAATAGTACCCACAATGACAGCTTCCTTTCGTTCTGTTTGGGATAGTATAGCCGGAATTTGTGGGAATATCCACTTGCCTGTTGATTCTGTGAAAAAAGTATGCTATAATGAGAACGACACTGTGAAATACAAAACTAAAAGGAGGAATGAATCGCATGAGACGGATTCTGATGCTTTCCACTGTCGCCTCTATGCAGGATCAATTTAATATGGCAAATATCCGGATGTTACGACATATGAAATGTGAGGTACACGTTGCCTGTAATTTCGTTACGGGAAACAATACTTCGCCACAGCGGATTGCAGCCTTTCAGAAAGAACTGAGTGACATTGGCGTAACTTGCCATCAGATTGACTTCGCACGCAATCCCTTGCACCTACGGCGCAACGCCATCGCAGAACATCAACTCCGGAAACTTCTGAAAACCGTTTCGTTTGATGCGATTCATTGCCATACGCCGGTAGGTGGCATATACGGTAGAAAAGTCGCTGCTGCGCTTCACATTCCGGTTATCTATACAGCGCACGGCTTTCATTTCTATCAGGGCGCACCGCTTCATAACTGGTTGTTATATTATCCGGTTGAGAAGTATCTCTCCAAAAAAACAGACGTGCTGATTACCATCAACAGCGAAGATTATGAACGTGCCACCCGACATCTGTACGCAAAGGAAACCGTGCGCATTCCGGGCATTGGTCTGCAAGCTGGGAAGTATCAGACACCACGTTTCAGTCGGGAAGTGATGCGGGAGTCGCTGGATCTGCCGCTGAATGCGACGTTGTTGATTTCTGTCGGAGAGCTGAACCGCAATAAGAACCACCGTGTGATTCTACAGGCAATGGCACGACTGCCTCAACTGCCGCTGTACTATATATTATGCGGACAGGGCAGTGAAAAAGCCTTTTTGCAGGAGCTGGCAGCACAGCTGCATCTCTCTGATCGGGTCAGAATCCTTGGTTATCGGCAGGATATCTGTGATCTGCTGCACGCTTCTGATATCTTCTGTTTCCCATCCAAACGAGAGGGACTTGGTATGGCAGCATTGGAGGCAATGGAAGCCGGTCTGCCACTTGTCACTTCCAATGTGCACGGCATTCGGGATTATTCCCTTTCCGGACAGACCGGCTTTGCCTGTGCGCCAAAGGATGTAGAGGGCTTTGCCCATGCCATTGAAACATTGGCAGAAAACCGCCGGATGCGGAACCGGATGGGTGCGTACAACCAGAAAGCCGTTGCTGCATTTTATGAGGAGAAATCCAATGCTGTGATGCAGGCAATCTATACAGAACAGCTGCATCTGACGTGTGAAACGCCGGAAACCAGTGACAATACATAGAAAGTTTACAAAAAAAGCCCGAAAAACAATGCCCAACCCCTTGCATTCCGGAGAAAAGTGTGTTATAATACATCTTGCGTGATTGCAATAGATATGCGATGAAGTGAAAGGTTGCCGGCGGTATGCCGGGTAATTTTCATGGAGT
>CAYNPC010000003.1:0-28988 GCA_964399025.1 uncultured Ruminococcus sp.
AATGAAGACACCTTACTGTAACGTCTCTTCCTTCAGCAATTCCAAATCCAACACGTTCAATCTGGCATCTCTCGTCATATCTCCAGCAGTCCACTGTGTCTCTGTCAACGTCTCTTCACGCAAAAGGTATTGTTGCAGCAAAACCACATCTGCAACATCTACCGTGCCATCTTCGTTGACATCCCCTCGAAGCAGCTTGTCCTGTAAATCCACGCTGTACCAAGTAATTGTCTCTTCTTCTTTGTCGGTAACTGCCCATGTCAGAACGCTGCCCTGCACCACCGGCTGCATCGAAGAATTCGACAATCTCGCCTGATAAATCGGAGTCTCTGCCTGCAACAGATTACCATACTGATCCAGAAGCACATAACTGATATGGTCAAATTGATCGCCTTCCATCACTTCCCAGAGAACACAATACGTATTATCCGCCAAGGTCACCACTTTCACATTGCCGGCTTTTGTATTCTCGTCACAGGATGTCAGCCAGATGACATTCTGGTCAGCCACTTCTCCGGTCACTTCATCAATCCGATCTTCTCCTGCCAATGGCAAATTTGCCGTTTCGTCCTGCGCCACGATTCTTACAAACACGTCATAATCCCCTGTCTCATACGTTGCGTAATCGCTGGAAGCGTAGAAACGTTCTGATTTCCCGACTACCGCATACGTATCCGTAGCGGCTGCAATGCCACCCATCATCGTATGGGTCGAATTGGAATGCTGTCCCTCTTCCCCATAATAACCACTACAATGATATGCAGTCTGTGATTCCAGGAATTTTTCACCAGGTACAAGCTTCTGTAAAATCAGCCCACGGGAATAACAATCTCCTCTGTGGAGGCAAACAAAACCTTTTTCTGTTGCAAGCAGTCGCACGCCGAACGAATGCGAACAAACGTTCCCTAAGGACACTTCCGTTTCTTTTGTTTCTACATCTACTTGAAAAAATTCAGCCCCTTGATGCCCATCAATCCATCCTGTATCCACCAAGATTGCAATCTTTCCCTCTCTATAAGCAAGATTGGCATTGCCGGAACTAAACGGATATTTCATTTGTGTCTCTTCCGTGGAAAAGGCAATTGTATCCAACAATTCTCCATCCAGATTATATTGACAGAGCTGCACGTTATCCTCATCCACTGTCTCATCATCCATAGCTTTTCCCCACAGGATATAGAGACGGTTCTGGTCATCTATCAAAGCCGCACCGAATGTGAAATCCGGTTTTGAAAATGTGATGGTCTCTTTTTCGGCATCCTCCGGTATCATGCTGACGGTGTTTTTGTAGCCGACAACAGCGTAAATATTGCCCTCGGTATCCGTGACTTCCTGTAAATAATCCATCATGCCGAAAATCGAAAAGCTTGTATTATTGTCATACGTGCTTCGCTCCGCAGCAAACGATTCTGATTTTTTGGTTGCGTTGAGGTAGACAGCACCTGCATTCGTTGTGTCTATCGTTATGGTCGTGGTTTCTTCCCCACTGCCAGTTGCGCTTGTGGTGGTTGTGGTTTCTCCTGATGTTGTAGTTGTCTCAGCCGTTGTCGTTGTGGTGGTGGT
This sequence comes from uncultured Ruminococcus sp., assembly GCA_964399025.1. Lineage (GTDB taxonomy): Bacteria > Bacillota > Clostridia > Oscillospirales > Ruminococcaceae > Ruminococcus_C. Next base: position 1,564 of record CAYNPC010000003.1, read on the forward strand.
TGCCTTGGTTGTCGTTGTGGTAGAGGCCGTTGTCGTGGTGGTTGTTGTTGTAGTTGTTGTCGTTGTCGTCGTTGTATTCTTCTGTTCCACTGTATATGTGTACGATACGGTATCCGTGGATGTAGATACAATTTTTCCTGAAACAGCAGTCAACGCAATCGGCGCAGTAAAATCAACGGTCAACTCGCCATTGCTGTCCAATTTTGTGCCGCCCAGTCCCCCAACGATAACGGAATTGTAATTGCCATCCGCATCTGTGTAATAGAAATACACCTGAATGACATCATTCGCCGCTCCGACAATCTGAAGATGCAGCACATCTTTCGCCTGCATACTGATTCCCGTGATGGAAAAGCGAGTTGTCCCGCCCGAAGCTGCAACTACCGTGTTTTGTTCTGTTGTGCCGGTGGAAGTCGTCGCACCGACAGCCCACTGTGGCATTGCCGCCGTACTTGCGGTGATGCTGCAAGCGAGGGCAATCGTTGCTGCCGTCCATTTTTTCCAGTTCTTTTTCATGTTATCACACTCCTTTCTTTTTATTATATCTTCTTATGGATTCAATGTCAATTGTTTTTCTTATCTCTTATCTTTCTTCGTAAAAAAAAGCATCCCATCTGCACATTGTACAAATGGGATGCTCTGTTCGGTGATGATACCGCTTACGCTTCCATCAATTCACAAATCAAATTGGAGAATGCAACTGGGTCAGAAATCGGCATTCCCTCAATCAACAATGCCTGATGATACAGCAGCTGGCTGTACTTGCCCAACTTCTCTTCATCGCTCTCTGCCAGTGTCTGCAACTTCTGGTAAATCGGGTGATCCGGATTCAATTCCAGTACAGTCTGCGCTTCGACTGGCTGGTCAACGCCCGGCATTGCATTCAGTGTCTTTGCCATTTCCATCGAAAGCTCGCCCTCATTGCTCAGGCAAACCGGATGCGACTTCAACCGACCAGACAACTTCACCTTGTTGACCTTGCCTTCCAATGCTTTCTGCATCTTCTCCAGCATATCCTTAGCGGAAGTTGTCTTTTCTTCCAATGCCTTCTTCTCGTCTTCGCTCTCCAGATCCAGATCGTTGGCAGAAACGGACTTAAATTCCTTTTCCTTGTACTGTGCCAGCATCCGGATAGCGAATTCATCTACGTTATCCGTGAAGTACAGAATCTCATAACCCTTATCCTTGACCAGTTCGGTCTGCGGCAGGGATTCAATTCTTGCGATGCTTTCGCCACAAGCATAGTAAATACACTTCTGGTCTTCCGGCATCCGGTCAACGTATTCTGCCAGACTTACCAGCTTCTGTTCCTTGGAAGAATAGAACAGCAACAAATCTTGCAGAATGTCTTTGTGCATCCCGTAATCGGAATAAACACCATATTTCAGCTGCAAGCCAAATGCCGCATAGAACTTCTCGTATTTTTCACGGTCGTTCTTCATCATCCGGCTCAGTTCATTTTTAATAGTACGTTCAATGCTCTTGGCAATCAACCGCATCTGGTTGTCGTGCTGGAGCATCTCACGGGAAATGTTCAGGGAAACGTCTTCGGAATCCACCAAGCCCTTGACAAAGCTGAAGTAATCCGGCAGCAGATCTTCGCAACGATCCATAATCAGCACGCCGTTTGCGTACAGCTGCAAACCTTTCTCATATTCTTTTGAATAGTAGTTGAACGGTGCACGCTCCGGAATGTACAGCAAAGCATCATATGTCACCGTGCCCTCATTGTGTACCAGTGCATGATGCAGTGGGTTGCTGTAGTCGTTGCACTTGTCCTTGTAGAAATTGTTGTAGTCGTCTTCTGTCAGCTCATTCTTGTTCTTCTTCCAGATCGGTGTCATGCTGTTCAGGGTTACATTTTCAATGTATTCCTCGTATTCGTCCGAATCCTCTTTCTTTCTGGACTTCTTCATATCCATCCGGATTGGGAAGCGGATGTAATCGCTATAACGCTTTATCAGTGACTGAATCCGGTACTGACTCAGGTAATCGCTGTAAGTTTCGCCGCCCTCTTCTGTCTGTTCTTCGTCCGGTAGAATTTCCAGTGTGATTTCTGTTCCGACGGTATCCTTGTCACATTCATCAATGGTGTAACCATCCGTTCCCTCAGACTGCCAGATATACGCCTTGTCTGCGCCGAATGCCTTGGATTTTACCGTTACACGGCTGGCTACCATGAAAGCAGAGTAGAAGCCGACACCAAACTGTCCGATAATCTGGTGGTCATCTTCCATCTGGTTTTCGCTCTTGAATTGCAGAGAACCGCTGTTTGCAATCGTGCCCAGATGTTCTTCCAGTTCTTCCTTCGTCATACCAATTCCGTTATCCCGAATGGTCAGCGTTCTTGCTTCTTCATCCGCAATGATATCAATGGCAAAATCTGATTTTTTCATATCAACACTGTCATCCGTCAGAGAACGGAAATACAGCTTGTCAATCGCATCGCTGGCGTTGGAAATCAGCTCTCGCAGGAAGATTTCCTTATGTGTATAAATTGAATGAATCATCATATCCAGAAGCCGCTTGGACTCTGCCTTAAATTGTTTCTGTTCCATATGTCTGTTCGACTGCGTTACCTACAGCCGCTCCTTTCTGAAATTAGCACTCTATTTGCTTGAGTGCTAACACTATTATAGCACACGTGCTAAATCCGTCAAGTGATTTTTTCTATTGTTTACACTTTATTTACATACAAATCGTCCCTGCTCTACCGCCATCTGTCTGCTTATGGTTTACAGTTTGGTTATCACATTTCTATTTATTTAAAATTTTGCGTAAAAACAAATAAAAACAAGACAAAACACTTGTCATTGCTTGCAACTTATGCTAAAATAATAACAGTTCCTTCTTTGCCATCCGGCAGTTTCGTGAAGCGCTGCCGTACCACGTGGCAAAGTCCAATCGACGGAAAACAGAGAAAAAACCAGAGAATTGAAAACGGCAGACAAATTTGTCCATATAGATTGCACGGCAAATCCCGATAACTCCAGACGTGCCATTGCAGGATGAGGTTGTCCAGCAGTCCAACTGTCATTTCTAATGCAGTGATGACACAAGCACCGGCGAATGCCTGTAATAAAAGTGTATGCGGCGGTGCTGTGACATGCAGCCAATAGAGCAGAACGGCAACCACACCCCCTGTCAAAGTCATTGTCCAATGGGTGTAACCCCTTGAAAGAATCTCCAACAAACTATAAACCAAACAACCCAGCAAAAACATAAACCCCATCTCATACCCGTGGATTTTCTGCGGTGCCATTCTGTATCACTCCTTTTTCGTTTTCCATTCCATCTGTTTGTTAGTATCCACCGTTTTCCCTACGGTATACCATATAAATATCAATCCGGATTCATCTGAAAGAATAGAAAAATAGAACAAATGAAAAGAAAGGAATTCCAACCATGAGAAGAAGCGGCATTTTAATGCACATCTCCAGCCTGCCATCCCGTTACGGGATTGGAAAGCTGGGAAAATCTGCTTACCAATTCGCAGATTTCCTCCAAAAAAGCGGCGTTTCTGTATGGCAGATTCTTCCGCTTTCTCCAACCAGTTACGGCGACTCGCCGTATCAGTCTTTTTCCGCCTACGCTGGCAACCCGTACTTTGTCGACTTTGAACAGCTGGAGGAGCAGGGCTTGTTACAGCACACAGATTATGCAGATCTGAACTGGGGCAGCCCCAACAAAGTAGACTACGAACGACTCTATACCATGTGTTTTCCGGTTCTGCGCAAAGCATTTTCTGCTTTTGATTGCAACGATCCGGATTATCTGGCATTCTGTGCCGCACAACAAGCATGGCTGCCGGAATACGCCCTGTTCATGGCGTTGAAATTTGCCCATGATGGTGCGCCGTGGGATGCGTGGGAATCGGAACTGGCACTGCGAGAGCCGGATGCCATCGCCTCCGCAAAAAAACAGTATGCCGAAGACGTGCAGTTTTTCCAAGTCATTCAGTACTGGTTCTACAGCCAGTGGCACGCACTGAAAACATACTGCAATACAATCGGACTGGAAATCATCGGCGATATGCCAATCTACGTTTCCTATGACAGCGTGGAAGTCTGGTCCCAACCGGAATTGTTCCAGCTGGACGAGCTGCATCGCCCGACTGCGGTCGCTGGTTGTCCGCCGGATGTCTTTTCTCCAACCGGTCAGCTCTGGGGCAATCCGCTCTACGACTGGGCTGATCACAAGAAGACCGGCTATCAGTGGTGGATTGACCGGCTGCGTTTCGCTTCTACAATTTATGATACCGTCCGGATTGACCACTTCCGTGGCTTTGAAAGCTATTACAGCATTCCGTTCGGCAATCTGACGGCGGAAATCGGCGAATGGGAAGAAGGCCCGGGTTATGCACTGTTTGTTGCCGCTGAAAAAGCACTGGGAAAACTTTCTATCATTGCGGAAGACCTCGGCTTTGTCACACCGGAAGTGCGGGCATTGTTGCAGCAGTGCAATTATCCCGGCATGAAGGTGACACAATTCGCCTTTAGCGAAGAGGCAAAGAGCACATATCTGCCACAGAATTTCACCACTTCTAACTGCGTTGCCTACACCGGCACGCATGATAATATGACTTTGAATGGCTGGGTTTACGGTGCAACCAACAAAGAAGTCAGCTTTGCAAAACGCTACCTGCGTGTGCGTGACAGAAACGATTTACCGGATGCCATGCTGCGTCTGACTTGGAGCAGTGTTGCAGAGCTTGCCGTCGGACAGATACAGGATTTCCTGCACGAACCGGCGGATGCAAGGATGAATACGCCATCGACTTCTTTTGGCAACTGGCAATATCGCACCAACTCCAAGCAATTCAATCACAAGCTTTCTAAAAAAATCTACCAGCTCAATGCGCTGTACAACCGTCTGCCGGAGGCAGAACCGGAAGAGACAGCTGATATAGAAGAAAGAGAGGAAGACACTGATGCATAAAGAAGAACTGAAAGAACAGATTACACAGGCACTTTCCGGCATTGCCCCGAAAGATGCCACACCGCAACAGCTGCATCAGGCGATTGGTGATGTCATCATGCACGCCATTTCTGCCGACTGGAACCGCAGCACACAGGCACATGAACAGAACCGCCGTGCCTGTTATTTCTCCATGGAATTTCTGGTGGGACGGGCTGTTTTCAACAACCTGCTCTGTCTGGGACTCTATGACACCGTAGAAGCAGCCTTACAGGAACTGGGCACTTCCCTCTCTTCCTTGGAAGAGATTGAAGATGCTGCATTGGGCAACGGCGGTCTTGGCAGACTGGCTGCTTGTTTTCTGGACAGTGCTGCCACGTTGGATCTGCCGCTTGACGGCTACGGGATTCGCTACAAATATGGTCTGTTCAAGCAGTCCATCGTAGACGGCTTCCAGAAAGAAGAACCGGATAACTGGATGCAGTACGGCGACGCTTGGTCGGTTCGCTGCGAAAAAGATGCTGTTCTGGTGCAGTTCAACGGACAGACCGTGCGTGCGGTTCCGTATGATATGCCGGTCATCGGTTGCAAGACCAAACACGTTGGCACATTGCGCCTCTGGCAGGCAGAACCGGTGCAGACATTTGATTTTGATCTGTTCAACCAACAGAAATATCTGGAAGCTGCTGCGGAAACTGTCTATGCAGAAGATATCTCCCGTGTGCTCTATCCGAACGATGATACATGGGACGGCAAGAAGCTGCGTCTCAAGCAGCAGTATTTCTTCTGTGCGGCTTCCTTGGCAGATATTCTGAAAAAACACAAGGCAACTTATGGCACACTGGACAATCTGGCTGACAAGCTGGCAATCCAGCTGAACGATACCCATCCGGTCATCTCCATTCCGGAATTGATTCGTCTGTTGCTCGAAGACGACAGCAACCGCACTTTTGCCGATGCATTCGCCATTGCACAGAAAGTGTTCCGTTATACCAATCACACAGTTATGCCGGAAGCACTTGAAAAATGGGATTGCCGTCTCGTAGAAGAATTGCTGCCGGCACTGTACCCGATTATTGTACAGATCAACGAAGCCCTGCTGACCGATCTGTATCAGAAGCACATTGCAAAAGAACAGATTGCCAAGATGAAGATCATTCAGAATGGCATGGTACACATGGCACATCTGGCAGTTTATGCCTCCTCTTATACCAATGGCGTTGCTGCCATCCACACACAGATTCTGAAAGATTCTGTTCTGGCTGACTGGTACAAAATCTGGCCGGAACGGTTCTTCAATGAAACAAACGGCATCACCCAGCGTCGTTGGCTGGCACTCTGCAATCGGGAGCTGTCCGGTCTGTTGACGAACCTTGCCGGTTCTGACCGCTGGATGACCGACCTGACCCAGCTGAAACAGCTGGAAGACAAGGGCACACCGGACGTGCTGGAACAGTTCTGCACCATTAAGCAGGCAAAGAAACAGCAGCTGGCAGATTTCATCTTCCAGAAAGAAGGCATCCGGATTCGCCCAGATACCATTTTTGATATTCAGATTAAGCGGCTGCATGAATACAAGCGTCAGCTGTTGAATGCATTCTCCATTCTGTACCTGTACGAAGGCATCAAGGATGGTAGCATTCAGAACTTCACACCGACTACTTTTATCTTTGGCGCAAAGTCTGCACCGGGCTATCGGCGTGCAAAAGCCATCATCAAGTTCATCAACGAAGTGGGCAAGCTGATTGCCAATGATCCGGATGTCTGCGACCTGATTCAAGTCGTGTTCGTCTCCAACTACAACGTTTCCTATGCGGAAAAGCTGGTGGCAGCAGCAGACGTTTCCGAACAGATTTCCACCGCTGGCACAGAGGCTTCCGGTACCGGCAACATGAAGCTGATGCTGAATGGTGCTGTGACACTGGGCACATATGACGGCGCCAATGTAGAAATCGTAGAAGAAGCCGGCGAAGAAAACAACTACATCTTCGGCGCAACTGTAGAAGAACTGGCAGAAATCGTACCGCAGTACGAAAGCCGCAAGATTTTCTCTGAAAATGCAAAGATTCGCCGTGTTGTAGAACGGCTGATCGACGGCAGCCTTTCCGATGGCGGCAGCGGCGATTTCCGGGAACTGTATTATTCTCTGCTGGACGGCGCAAGCTGGCACGCACCGGATCACTACTATCTGCTGGGCGATCTGGAAAGCTATGTGGCTGCAAAGCTGCGTTGCAATCAGGACTACACCGACCGGTTGGCATTCGCATCCAAGCAGTGGAAAAACATCTGCAATGCCGGCAAGTTCAGTTCTGACCGCACCATCGCTGGTTATGCGGAAGACATCTGGCAGATTACACCTGTTACACTATAAGCGGATGAACGGGATGCCATCCCGTTTCAAATGCTATTTTCTTCTATCTATTCAAAGGAGGTTCTTATGAGACAACAAAAACACAATTTGCTCTGCATTCTCACTGCGCTGCTCGTTGCTGGCGTTTGCAGCGGCTGTAGCTCTGGCTCCGACGGTTCTTCCGTGGCTGTCACTACAGAAATGATTATGCAACCGATTACGGATCTGGTTACGTCTGAAGTCACCCAGACGGAAACGGCGACCGTCACGACGACAGTTACAACAGAACCGACAACAGAAGAAGCCGACATCTATCAGCCGGTCATTGATGACTATGTGGAAGCCTGCAAGGATCTGACCACGCCTTACACATATGCGCTGGCAGATATTGATCTGGACGGTTTCCCAGAACTGATGGTAAAAGTGGGCGAAAGCGAATCTGACTACGTCTATGAAGTCTGGTCAAAGAACGAGGACAACGAAGCAGTCCAGATCGGCGAATGCACCGGTGGTCACACCAACCTGTATTATCACTCCGTTACAGGTGCGGTTTATACCGCTTCCTGCCAGATGGATGTCGAAACCATCGAAGAGTACAATATCTACTCTGGCGAACTGTACGGCGAAGTCAACGAAGTACTGGAATTGCAGGACAGCGAATACTATCAGGCAAACGGCTACTACAATCCGTCGTTTGATGATGACGTTTATCAGCTGGTAGAGCTGCCCGTCACAGAATTTGAATACACCGAACTGAGCGAAACCAAGAAAGAAAACGAAAATGTCCATATGACATTGGAAGAATACATCAAGAACACCACAGACACCGGCATGACAGAAGACGACCTGAAAGCCAGTCTCCAGTACATGTGCAGCGGTGGTCAGACCGATTACTTCTGCGATGACTTTGACGGCGATGACAAGCTGGAAGGCTTCGCCATCGACGGCAACAATGACGGCTATGGCAATGCCATCAAGAACGTCTACTACGCCGATTCTGACGGCAATGTCTCCCTGATTGGTTCTACCTACGAGGGCATGTACGGCAGCGGTAAGGTTGTCACCTACAGCGGCAGCAAGAAGTTCTTTGTTCTGAACACCACCAGCGGCAACGGTACCATTACTTATGTCTACGGGGTCAAGGACAATGCTTCCTACAAGTGTGTTCTCTCCGGAGAACTGCACGACTTCGATGTCGATGACACAGGTGCTTACACCTATACAGATGGTTCTGACGGACAGGAACAACAGAAAGTCCGCCTTTACTACGTCACCAGCACAGAAGATTTCTTCGAATAAGCACAATCGTACAAACAGAAACAAACGTACGTGCACACAGAAACACAAAACAGCAGCCTGTTTTTCCGACAGACTGCTGTTCTTTTTTATCCACTTTTCTATGCAATTTTATCTGCGATGTTTCTCGCCGTCATCAGGTCATCGCTGCACCGTCAACAGAGAGAATTTCGCCCGTGACATAGCTTGCCAAATCGCTCGCCAGATACAAGAACGCATTTGCCACTTCTTCCGGCTCTGCCATTCTGCCCAGCGGAATCGTTGCCAGCAACGGCTTCACCATTGCCTCCGGCAACGCTGCAACCATATCCGTTCTCGTCACACCCGGCGCAACCGCATTGACCCGAATCTGATCTTTGCCCAGCTCCCGTGCCAGTGACTTTGTCAGACCATTGACTGCAAATTTTGAAGTCGGATAACCGCAACCAGCTGGCTGCCCGTACAGGCTGACCATCGAACTGGTGTTCAGAATGACACCGCCACCCTGTGGCTTCATGATGGCAGCCGCTGCCTTCGCACAGAGAAAAACAGCATTGACATTCAAATCCATAATATTCTGGAATTGTTCCGGTGTGTAGTCATACAGGGACTGTCTTGCGGAAATGCCTGCGTTGTTGACCAGAATGTCCAGATGCCCATATTGTTCCTTGACTGCCTGCATCGCTGCGGCAATCGCATCCGCATCGTTCAAAGAAGGTGCCATGCCGGAAACCGGTGCATCCGGCTGCTCTGCACGGATGGCATCCAATGCTTTGTCCACTGTCTCCTGCCGAGAACCAAACAAAACAACCGTTGCGCCATGCTCTAAAAATTTCCGGACAACTGCCAGTCCGATTCCTCTTGTACCGCCCGTTACCACGGCAACTTTTCCTTGTAATAACATCTCTTACTTCGTTCCTTTCTGCTTCTTTTCGATCAATCACACACCGCTTCAGAAGTGCGGTGTCAGTCCAGCTGCTTCTGTTGCATAATAGGTCAGCACCATAACCGCATCCTCCACGCTGATGGTATCATCCTGATTGACATCCCCCAGCCGCTTCTGCGTATTCATAAACGTGCTTTCCATTGCGGCAGCACAGGTTGCATATTCCTGCAACAACAAAACGGCATCTTCTACCGTCACAGCGTTGTCCCCGTTGACATCTCCCATCTGTTCCACCAATCTGCTATCTTCTGCCAAATCATCAAAGGCAACTTCCGTGACGCTCATATCATAATCGCCCACCAGAATGCTTTCCGGTGTTTCATCCATGTAGAAGAAATAGAGATATTCCTCATCCGCTGCTACCTGATAACAAACCTGCTGGCTATACGCATACGTTGTATAGGCTACAGTATAAAATGCGTTCGTTTCGAGGTCGTACAATACAATATCGCCGATGCCCTCCACGCCAACAGACGTGTAGACAATATACTTGTCATTGGAAACATTGGTATTGTAGAAATAGTCATAGGACGTATAGCTTGTTCCTTCTGTCTCTTTTTCATAGGTCATCGCCGGACAGGTTGTCCAACTGTTTGTTGCAATGTCATAAATCAACTGCGGCAGTGCCGTTGTACTGTTATCGCCGACACTTTCCACATCCTGTGTGAAGACCAGTTTTCCACCTTCCATCCAGTAGAACGAACAGGTTTGCCGGACATCCGGCAGCGTTGCAACCAGAGAAATGGTGTTTTTCGTGACATTGTAGCGGTAGAGTCGGGTGACTTCTTCCCAATTCTTATCCTCACCGGTCACCATCAGCCAGAACTGTCCGTCGCCGGTCGCCACTTTCAAGGTTGTAAAATTCGACAAGCCCATCAACAAGGACAAATCGCCGCTGTTCGTCCACGTGTCTGTATCCATGTCGTAGAGCATACAGTGATAATTTTTGTTGATGGTGCTACTGCCACACGTGACAATTGCTGCAATCTGTCCGTCATTTGCTGCAAACTCACCCGTTCCGGTACAGGTTGTGCCGTGTGCATCCGGAAATGTGCCATCGTGAACGGTCGTCCAGCCGCCCTTCAGATTTAACTGATAGACATAACCAGATGTATCCAGCGCATAAAACTGTCCGTCCATACAGAAGATTTTTCGCATCCAAGTGGAGAAAGCGTTGTTCTCTACTTTTGCAATCGTGTATGGCAAGTCTCCGGTCGGGTAATATTCATACACATCACAGAGTGTACGCCCTTCCGCATCCTTCAATGTCAGATCGACATAACACCTTGCAAAGTCCGAAACGTCCAGCACGATTTCTTCGCTCGTCTGCGACACAACGGACACATCCGCCCAGAATGGCGCACCGAATTGGTCGACGGATTCCAGATTCCGCCCATTTACTTTCAACTGTCCCGTATCCGTGTCAAGCTCCGTATTCAACACCACGGGTCGTGGTTGATCCAGATACGAGAAATCCAGCACGCCGCCTGTTTTCAACTTTCCATTCAGTCTTGCAACCGGTCGGGTCGCACTTAACAAATCGGTTGCCCGTTCCAGCACCGTCTCTGTCGGGTCACGCAACGCCAGCAAAGCAACCGCTCCGGCAACATACGGCGTTGCCATAGATGTGCCTTTCATATACGTATATGCCGGATAATTTTCATAGACATTGACCGCACTCATATAGAAACTGTCCAGATAGATATAGACCTTTCCGCCCGGTGTCAGATTGTACAGATACAAGCTCAAGGTGTGATATTGTCCGTCTGCGCCGTCAATAAAGGAACTGATGGTACTCCAACGAGCAGGGTTATCGGCATAGTAGGTATTGTTCCGCAACAAAACCTCCTGCTGTCCGTTGCCAATCATACCATCATCCGATATGACATTCTGTTCTACCAGCATATTGCAATCGGTATCCACTGTATCGACCTGTATTTTCAGACTGAAGTCTCTCGTTTCTCTGTCTTTTACCGTCCGTGGAATCGGAAAATACAGAATGCCTGCTGTCGCATCTTCCGGCACGGTATATTCCCAACAGAGAGAGGATGCTGTTTCTGGCAAACCAAAATAGTGATCATTGACAAGATAGAGTGACTGTTCTGCCCCCGGTGTCCCGTAGGCAATCGTCAGTTTTCTGGAGGTAATCCCAGAAATCAAATCATCCATGTCAACCAATTCCGGCATTGTGCCATCTGTGAAATCCTCGGAATAGGTAATCCACTTTTCTTTTTCCTCTTCTGTGAAAGCGGTCGGTTCAAAATATGGTTCGGTGTAAGTGGAGAGAATATTGACACCCGGTGCTGCCAGATCAACCGTCTTGACACCATAATTGGAGAAAGAAGTCAAACGGTCATTCGAGCCGGAAGCGGCGACGGAAATCACATAGGGATTCTCCAGACCACTTGGATAGTCTTTGTAGTTGTCCATATTTTCTCCGTCATTGCCAGCTGCACAGATGGACAGCGCACCGGCTTCGCCCACCAGTGTGATGACCAGATTCATAATGTCACTGGAATAACCAGCATCAAGCATCGAACCGCCCCAAGAATTGTTGACGGCAACCACATTGATGCCCAGTTGCTGTGCCTGATAAATATAGGAATACGCTGCCATCTCTGTGAAAGAACCGCTGTTCCCACTGGCATCCAACATTTTCAATGACATAATGCTGACGTGTGTCGTCTCTGCCATTTCTATCATAGAGGCAACAATTCCGGCACAGTGTGTCCCATGTCCGTTGTCATCGCTGGGGTCATCGTCCCAGTTGACAAAGTCATAGCCATATTGCCCCGACAGCTCCCCTGTCTCTGCATATGGATTCTGCCAGAGATACGCCTGCAAATCCGGATGTTCCAGATATGTGCCGGTATCCAGAACCGCAACCACCGCATCTGTGTCGGTCAACGTGCCTTGCAGGGCTTCGACGTTTATATCCGCACCAACGATCCCGTTGTTCTGTCCCAGATTGCGCAGCCCCCAGAGCGCATTCATGTGGTCCGTAATGGATTTCGCTTCTATTTTTTGATTGGGTTCTACATAGACAACGTTGGATTGCTGTTCCAGCCGTGCCATCAATTCCTCTGTGGTTTCGGTGTCCGAATGCACCAGAGAAATCGAAATGCTGTCCGGCGTTGCGATGCTGCTGCCCAGCAGCGGCAAATCTTCTACGCCTGTTTCGTCGCCTGACAGGTCAAACGAAACGGTGCGGACAATGGTTTCGTCCTCGTCTACACTGCCCTGCAACAGGGGCATTCCGGTGGTCAATACAATGGCTTCGCCCGCTATCCAGTTCTCATGCGAACTGGTGTCCGTGGCGTCCGTCGTTGCAATCTCATCGGTCGTGTCGGTTGTACGTTGTCGATTGGTTGTTTCTTCTTCGCTGGCAAAAACAGGGTATTGTCCGAGCTGTGTCAGCAGGATCACAAAAACAAGCAGCCATGTGAAAAACGGATTGCGTCTCATTTTTTATCCCTCGCTTTCCTCCGTTGCACCTGTTTCCGATGCCACCCATGGTGGCGGTTCTGTACGCCAGACAATTTCCCCATCCTGTTCATACAGATACTGTTCCACGTCCGCATCATAAACATAGTATTCTGGTAGAATGCCTTCTTCGTAATATTGCAGCAGCGCATCACAAAATTGCTGTATCACCTGTATCCCATCTATGCTTGTCGCTTCCAAGGTGGGTTGCATCTGTGCAAAAATCTCTGCAATCCGGTCACAATCCGGCGAATTGGTGTAATACAGCTGTGCAGCACCTGCTGTCAATAAATAATCCTTTGCGGTATCCCGATTGCCCGTTACCGTCCCATCTAAATACAACCAGACACCGTTTGCTTCCTCTGAAAAGGTTGCGATATAATCTGCGATTGCCGCTTCCTTAGAAGCGGTATCCTGTTGCAGGGGTGTCGCTCCAATCCGCACACCGACTGCCATTTGTAGGGTTTCACTGGTCTCCGCCAGCGTGTCCAACATAGTTTCCTGTTCTGTTTCGGAAAAGCGGCTCGCATCCTCACAGAGCAATGCCGCATTTCCCTGTTGTTTGATCTGCGAAGAAAGTGTTGACTGTCCTTCTCCGGTCTGCGTTGTCTGTGTCGGATGCTGCGCCGCAAAAATCGCAATGCCGACCAGCAGTGCAATGGGCACTAACAAAAACAGCAACCAGAACCGAAACGGATGGTTCGCCGTATTCTGCAACGGCGCATCGTCTGCAACAGCAGGTAACAACAGTTCGCAGTTGTCGCAGTAAATGGAATCTGTTTCCTGCTCTGCGCCGCAGTATGGACATGTCATAAATGCTTTCTCCCATCTGATGAAATTTGGAGCGGATTAACCCAGCACAACCACAATCTGGTTGGTATCCGTCAACTGTTCTGCTGGAATATAATTGCCTTCCAGTGCCGTACCATTCAAGGTCAGGCTTGCAACACCGCTCTGCACGTGGTGCGGATTCTGTACCGTAATTTCCAACTGCTTGCCACGGAACAATTTGTGCATCTTCATGCCATCCCATTCTGCCGGAATGGATGGGCTGATGGTCAGACCGTCTGCATCCGGCCGCATACCGCAAATGCCTTCTACGCAGCCAACCATAACAGTAGAAGCCGTTCCGGTCAACCAGTGCACGTGTGCCCGTCCAGCGTATGGAGAAGCAGAGGATTCCGTAAACTGTCCGTGTACATACGGCTCCATGCAACGGATTTCTGCCTTGTCATTCATCGCAGCCGGAGAACTTTCCATAAAGTACCGGAATGCAGCATCGCCGTGTCCCAACAGGGATTCTGCCAGAATCAACCAGCCCTGAGACTGTGAGAAAATGCCGCCGTTTTCCTTGGTGTCCGGATTGAAAATGTGCATCAAAGCGCCATCGAAATAGTGTTCTTTGTACGGCGGATCGAGCAGCTTTGCACCATACGGCGTATCCAATCTCTCTGCAACGGACTGCATGGCTTTTTCTGCCTGTGTGTCGCTGGCAAATCCAGAGATGACACTCCAGCTCTGCGGATTCAGCCACATATTCGCTTCCGGATCGTTCTTTGCACCAACAATCACGCCATCTTCCCGAATGCCACGGATAAAGCGATCTGTATCCCAGCAGTCTTCCAGTGCCTGCGCCAGCTTTGCCTGCGCTTCTTCCAGATAATCCACATAAACGGCATCGTTGCGCTCCGCAGCCAGTTTTTTCATCATTGTCATTGCGTAATACAACTGGAATGCCACAAAGGTAGATTCGCCCTTTTTGCCGAGCCGCAGACAGTCATTCCAGTCAGCGTGCAGACCAGCCGGCATATCATGATCGCCCAGCCGTTCCATAGAGAACTGAATTGCCCGTTTCAGATGGTCATAAACAGTATCTTCTCCGCCGTTTGCGTAGACAATCACTTCATCATAGAATGCCTTGTTGCCGCTTTCCCCTACATATTTTGCAATGGTCGGGAACAGCCAGAGCGCATCGTCCGCCCGATAAGACGGGTGACCGGTTTCCTTGACGTAGTCCGGATCGTCCGGCGTATTCTCGTGACCGGCGTTGTGGTTGAACTTCACCAGCGGCAGACCGCCACCGTTGTCCACCTGTGCTGAGAGCATAAAGCGGATTTTTTCCGCTGCCATTTCCGGATCCAAGTGAATGATGCCCTGAATATCCTGTACCGTATCCCGATAGCCGTAGCCATTCCGCAGACCACAGTAAACAAAAGAGGCTGCTCTTGACCAGATAAACGTAATAAAGCACTGGTATGCATTCCACACATTGATCATGTTGTTGAACGCTTCTGACGGCGTTTCCACCGAGAAGTGAGACAGCTTCTCATGCCAGAACTGCTTGAGGGCGGTGACTTCTTCGTCCACCTTGCCAGCGGTTTCGTACGATGCCAGAATCGCATTGGCTTCGTCATTGTTCTTCTGTCCCAATACAAAAATCAACTCTCTTGTTTCGCCCGGCTGCAATTTGATTTCTGTTTGCAGCGCACCGCAGGAGTTAGAATTGTAGTTCAGTTCGTTGTCACAGCTTCCGGTTTCGACTGCAATCGGATTGGCATATGTCCGGTAAGAACCAATAAAATGATCCAGACTGCCATTATAGCCTGTGACCGGTGCACCAACCATCCCGAAGAATCGGGTTCTGGCATCCTTGGCACTGTTTTCGCTGATGTGCTGTACAATCTTGTTGCCTTCAAAGGCGGTTCGGGAGATAAACAGCGAATATTGCAAATTGACCTGATCCTGCTCGTAATTGTCTTCGTTGGTAAATTCTACGAAGCCAAAAACAGAGAGATTTCTCGGTCGGTCACTCTGATTGGTGATTTTTGCACGCCATACTTCATGCGTTGCACCATCTGGTACGTAATAGGTGACCTCCGAACGGATTTCACTGTACTCTGCCCCCAGAACACTGTAAGCCGTGCCGTGCCGGCAGGTGCTCTTGTAGGTGTCCAACGGTTTGCCGACCGGCTGCCAAGAGGCAGACCAATAATCAGCCGTGTCATTGTCTCGCAGATAAACATAGCGTCCCGGCAGTGCCATATTGGAATTGAACCGATAACGGATGATTCTGCCGTTTGCGCCGGATTTGACAAAGCTGTAGCCGCCGGCATTGTTGGAGATGATGGCACCATATTCCGGAGAACCAAGGTAGTTCGCCCACGGTGCAGGGGTATCTGGTCTGGTAATTACATATTCTTTCTGTTCGAGGTCAAAATAGCCATATTGCATGGAAGTTTCTCCTTTTTCTAATTTTCGTATGCGACAACACAGGGGAAGTCTGTTATTATCATATCATAATTTTTGCCGGATTGCAAGAGAAAAACGGAGAAATCCGGAATCTTTTTGTATGGTTTTCCAGAAAGTTGCCACGCATAGCAGCTTGACAGAACGGAGATCCCCCTGTATAATGGAAAGTAGCGATTTCAGTACACAAACAGGAGGATTCTCATCATGCACATCTTACACGAATATCCCAAAAAAGACGGCTTTTTTATGCCGGCGGAGTTTGCACCGCACAGCGGCTGCCTGCTCATCTGGCCGGAACGGGCGGACTCCTGGCGCAACGGTGCTTATGCTGCACGCAAAGCCTTCACCCAACTTGCCACCGCCATTTCTGCTTCAGAAGCAGTCACTATGTTGGTCAGCCATCAACAATATGAAACAGCAAGAGCGATGCTGCCACCACAAATCCGGCTGGTCGAATGCACAACAGACGATGCTTGGGCACGGGATGTAGCACCGACCTTTGTGCTGCATCCGGATGGGAGACGGCGTGGCATTGACTGGGGATTCAACGCTTGGGGTGGTCTGACAGATGGATTGTATTTCCCGTGGGACAACGACAACCACGTTGCACGGAAGGTCTGTGATCTCTTCCAATGCGATTGCTATGATATGCGGCATTTCATTCTGGAGGGCGGCAGCATTCACAGCGATGGAGAAGGCACAATCCTGACGACAGAAGCCTGCCTTTGCAGTGCAGGGCGCAACCCACAGATGACCAAAGAAGAAATTGCAGCACAGCTCTGCAACTGTCTGGGAGCGGAAAAAGTAATCTGGCTGCCGCACGGCATCTATCAGGACGAAACCAATGAACACGTGGATAATATCTGTGCCTTTACCGCACCGGCAAAGGTAGTATTGGCGTGGACAGATGATACAACCGACCCACAATATGCGATGTCAAAAGCCTGTCTCGATGTGCTGGAGCAGGCAACGGATGCGAAGGGTCGCCGGATTCAGGTGCAGAAACTGCCGATTCCGTCTCAGCCCATCTGTATGACGGAAGAAGAATGTGCCGGTCTGGATTTGTGGGACGGCGAACCCACTCGTACAGCTGGCGAACGGCTGGCGGCTTCCTATGTGAATTTCTACATTTCGAACGGTGCTGTTCTTGTGCCACAATTCGATGACCCGATGGATGCGGTTGCTGTTTCGATTCTGGCGGACTGCTTCCCAACCAGAGAAATCATCCCGATTGCTGCCAGAGAAATTCTGATTGGTGGCGGAAATATCCACTGCATTACACAACAAATCCCAGAACCCATTCACGGATAAACAGAAAGGAGCTTCTTTATGAGAATGGTAACCGTTGCAGCGGTACAGATGGCTTGTACTGCTGACCCACAGGAGAACCGCAGAACCGCAGAACGACTGGTTCGGCAGGCTGCCGCAGACGGCGCAAACATCATCCTGCTGCCGGAACTTTTTGAACGACCGTATTTCTGTCAGGAACGACAATATGCTTACTATGGCTACGCCACACCGCTACTGGAAAATCCGGCAGTCCTCCAGTTTCAGGAAGTCGCAGCAGAATTGGGCGTAGTTCTGCCTATCAGCTTCTATGAACGTGCCGGAAACAATACATTCAACAGCATTGCCATGATTGATGCCGACGGCACAATTTTAGGATGCTACCGGAAAACACACATTCCGGATGATCATCTCTATCAGGAAAAATTTTATTTCACGCCGGGTGACACCGGCTTTCAGGTCTGGCACACTGCCTATGGCTGTGTCGGCGTGGGCATCTGCTGGGATCAGTGGTTTCCGGAAACCGCACGCTGCATGGCGTTGCAGGGGGCAGAACTGCTGCTCTACCCGACGGCGATTGGTTCTGAACCGATTTTAGAGGTGGACAGTGCCGGTCACTGGCAACGTTGTATGCAAGGACACGCAGCTGCAAACATCCTGCCGGTGATTGCTGCCAACCGCATTGGCACAGAACGGGTGTTGCCTTGCAAGGAAAATCAATTCCAGTCTTCCGAAATGACATTCTACGGCACTTCATTCATCGCCGACCACACAGGTGAAATCGTACAGGAAGCCAGCAGAGAATTTGCAGGTGTCCTGAGTGCTACATTTGATCTGGATGAAATCGACGAGATGCGTCTGAGCTGGGGCTTATTCCGTGACCGCCGTCCGGAGATGTACCGTGCCATCAGTCAACCCATTCCCGTCCAGTATGGAAAACCTGATAAAAAATAACACACACAGAAAAATGGAGCGGTCATCGTTGTGACACGCTCCATTTTGTTTGCTCTTGCTTTTTTGTTTTCTCTTGCTTTCTGTTTCGCTTAGCTATCCAATGCCCGTACACGCAGGTAAATATCCTGCTTTGCTGCCAACGCTTTCGCTGCTGCCAACTCGTCTTCCGGCAGAACATCAACAACGCTGTACATCACTTTCGGTACGTACTGCTTGCAATCCGCTGCATACTGCTGCAATGCAGAAAACGCAGCTGCCCCGAATTTCGGACGAGTGACTTTCACATATTCTGCCTCTGTGCCGGCATTCAGGCTGATGGAAACAATGTCCACCAATCCCTGCAAATCCTGTGCCGTTTTGCGGTCGTGCAGCAAATCTGACAAGCCGTTTGTATTCAGACGGATGCACTGCACGCCCCGTTCCTGCTTCAAGTAGGTTGCCGTCTGACAGAGCAGCTCCAGCCGTTCCGTCGGCTCGCCAAAGCCACAGAATACAATCTCTTCGTAAGCATTGACATCCACTGCTTCCAACGCCGCACGCACTTCTTCCCAGCTCGGTTCATGTTCCAGCCAGAGTGGGTCAGAACCATACGCATTGTTGCCCATTGCACGGATGCAGAATGTGCAGGCGCAAGGACAGCGGTTGGTCAGATTCAGATATAAATTTTTCCCGACTGCATAGGCAATCGTCATGGCTGTTTGTTTCATAAAATACACCTCATCGTTTTCTTATTTATGATAGGGACTGCCGGCTAAAATCTGATAGCCCCGATACAGCTGCTCCAGCAACATCACTCTCGCCAGTTGATGGGGGAATGTCATCGCCGACATGGATAACCGCAAATTCGCAGCACGTTTGACGGATTCCGCCAACCCGTAGGAGCTGCCAATGAGTAGTGTCACCGCTGCATCGCCCTGCACGGCTGCCTGTTGCAACAGCTGCGCAAAATGTGGACTGTCCAGCTGCTTTCCCTCAATACACATGGCAATCGTAAACCCTTTTTTTCGTTTCAACAGCGGCTGCGCTTCTTTTTCCAGTGCTGCCGCAATCTCTTTTTCAGATGGTCGTTCCGGCAGTGCCACCGGCTCCAATTCCACACACTGCAACTTGCAGAAACGGGATAACCGCTTTTCATATTCCGCACAGGCTGCTCGCAGATACGGTTCTTTCAACTTTCCATAGGTCAGAAGTTGTACCAATTGCATTTTAAGTTCTCCTTACAATTTCTCCTCACAAAAGGATTGCCCCATTGCACACAAAAAAACGCCCTCTGAAAAGAGGGCAGTTTTTTCTCCTATTCCACTGTAAGCAAAATTTGCTTACAGTGCTTCTCGCAAAGTGGAAACCGGTGTTGAAACCTTCTTGATATCCGCACCCACTTCCCGCAGCTTTTCATCCAGACAGGAATAACCACGTTCAATGTGATAGATATCTTCAATTTCTGTAATGCCACTCGCTGCCAGCCCTGCAATAATCAGTGCAGCACCTGCACGCAGGTCACACGCCTTGACCGGCGCACCCGTCAGCTTGCCAGTTCCCTCTACCACTGCAACCTTGCCGTCTACGGAAATATCCGCTCCCATCCGGCGCAGCTCGTCCACATACCGGAACCGCTGTTCCCAGACACCCTCTGTGATGATACTGGTTCCCTCTGCCAGTGTCAGCAGCGTGGTAATCTGCGGCTGCATATCGGTCGGGAAACCCGGATGCGGCATCGTCTTGACATTGGTCCGCACCAATGGGCCATCCACCCAGACCCGTACACTGTCATCAAATTCTTCCACATTGACACCAATCTTCCGCAGCTTCATGGTAATCGGTTCGAGATGCTTCGGAATTACATTTTTCACCAGCACATCGCCACCAGTTGCGGCAGCTGCAATCATAAAAGTACCGGCTTCGATCTGATCCGGAATGACAGAATAAGTCGTACCGTGCAGATGCTGTACACCACGAATCTTGATGACATCGGTACCAGCACCCATAATCTCAGCACCCATAGAGTTCAGGAAGTTTGCAAGGTCTACAATATGTGGCTCTTTGGCAGCATTTTCAATGATGGTCAGCCCTTCTGCCCGAACCGCTGCCAGCATTGCATTCATCGTTGCACCAACGGAAACCACATCTAAGTAAATCTGATTGCCCGTCAGCTTGTCTGCTACAAGATCCACCATGCCACGCTGAATGTCACACTTTGCGCCCAATGCAGAAAACGCCTTCAGATGCTGATCAATCGGACGATCGCCCAACGGACAACCACCCGGCATCGAAACTCTGGCTCTGCCGAACTTGCCCAGCAGCGCACCCAGAAAATAATAAGAAGCCCGCATCCGTCTGGCACTCTCGTACGGTACACAATAGTTTTTCAGTCCTACCGCAGAAATCCGCACGGTGGTGCGGTTGATATATTCAACCGTTGCACCCATCTCATACAGAATCCGCAGACTGATGGAAACATCACTGATCTCCGGTACATTCTCCAATACACACGGTTCATCACACAGCAGAACAGCTGGAATCAGCGCAACGGCTGCATTCTTTGCACCACTGACTTCAATTTCACCCGAAAGGCGGCGACCGCCACGAATTACAAATTTATCCACTTTATTCTCTCCTTCGCATCTGATACGACATACTGCTTTTCTATTTTTTTGCAGCGCAAACGAACTGCACCGATCTCACTCGGAAGCGTACCAGTGCAGCTCACTGCCGTCATATGGTTCTATTGTCACAGATTCCATTACAACAGAAGTATATGGCTTGTTATTACTATCTTTGTCCTGTATTTCTGAAATGGCGATGGCAACATCCAATCCTTCTACCACTTGACCGAATACCGTGTAGCTGCCATCCAACCAAGGCGCACCGCCAATGGTCGTGTACAGCTCTTTCTGTTCGTCTGTATATGGTCCATACCCATGTTCTTCATACTGTTCCAGTGTATCCGCATCGACCGGTCCGGCTGTTACAATGTAGAACTGGCTGTTTGCGGTATCGGTTCCGCCGCTGTTGGCATATGCCACTGCGCCTCTGACGTGAATCAGAGAATCCGAAAGACCACCGTCAAAGTTACCACCCCAAATGCTTTCTCCGCCGGTGCCGTCTCCTTTCGGGTCACCGCCTTGAATCATGAAGTTCTCGATGACACGATGAAACAGTAGCTGGTCATAATATCCGTCTTCCACATGTGTCAGGAAATTCTCACATGCTTCCGGCAACAGATCCGAAAACAATTTGATTTTGATTGTCCCGTAGTCTCTTACTTGGATGACAACCAGTTCTTCCCCCTGTTCTGGTGCTGTAAAATTCATGACAGAGGCAGTTGTCTTCTCTGTGCATCCCGTAAATCCCTCAAGCAGCATCACGCTGCCAATTAATAATGCAGGAAATCGTCTCATTTTTCCACCTCAGTTGTCAGTTCTATGGTTTCTATTATGTATAGTCTACATAAGAACACCCTTTATTATACACCATCTTTTATGGTTTGTAAAGCAAAAAGCATGGATTTTTCCGTTTTTCGTTATTTTGCATAATTTTCCGGTATCCAATCATCCATGCCTGTTTCTCCCCATGTGGTAATTTCGATCGAAGTAATCAGAATATCCTCTTTTGGTGCAGTATATGCGGTGTCAACTGCTTCTACTTTTGTTTCCACATTGGTAATTGTGTCAATTACGTCAAAGCTCTCTTCTCCGTATGCTTGCGCAAAAATCGTCATCTGCTGCGCATAATTCGGAATGCCGCCCCAGCTCAGGAACGTATTTGTAATATCTGCTGCGCTCTCGTCGATGTCCTCCATCTCTGTACGGGATTCTTCATCAAACGTGATCGAGTTGCAGACCAGAAACCGTGTGCCACAATAAGAAGCGTCGTTATTGAACAGCATCTTGAAAAAGTTGTTTTCTGTTTCCGTGACCGGCACACAGAATGCCCCACGGAATGGCCAGAGATCCGCAGAAATTTCAGTCTCTACTTTCTCCCGACTTTCGTCCAGCTGTCCATCCAAAGAACCATCTTCGTTCGGGCTGCCTGCCTGAAAATAGACCCCTTCCTCTACCTGATAAATATACGTATTGTCGTAATAGCCTTTTTCCGCCAGTTCTGTGAATTGTGCAACGTAGTTCGGTGCGACTTCCGGATAGAGAACCGCTGTGATATCGCCAAGAGAGGTATGGACAATCATCGCCGGATCGGCTTCTTCCGGTGTCTCCAGCTGTCGCAGTTCTGCCGCATCCATGTCAATATAGGTGTCATTCTGTGCCATACGAATGGTGCAGGAAAACATGGTCAGGCTGAGCAGGGAAACCAGAATCAAAATCAGCAGCAGGGTAGAAAGTCCTTTTTTACTTAGTTTCGCCATATCGTTCCTTTCTGTCCGTGCGGATGATCAGATTTTTTCAATCTGTGTGCCCTGACGGGTTTCCTTGACCCGATAGCCCAATGCTGCAATGGCATCCCGCAACCGATCTGCTTCTGTAAAATCCTTTGCCTTTCTGGCAGCTGCCCGTTCTTCCACCAGCTTCTCTACTTCTGCCGGAATGGTGTTTTCCTGCTTCCGCTGATAGAGAATCCCCAGTACACCGGTCAAGGTATCAAACAACTTTGCACCGGCTTCCAGCTGTGTCTTTGTTGTTGTGGCATCTGCACTCATACGATTCAGATCTCTTGCCAGTTCAAACAATGCTGTGATGCCGTCAGCGGTGTTCAGGTCATCATCCATTGCTGTGATAAACTGCTGTTCTCTCTGGGCAAACAATGCGCTGGCTTCTTCCGTACAGACACCATCTGGTGCAGCGGCAATCGCCCGATCCAGTGTTTCCCGACAGGTGTAAAGCCGTTCCAGAGAGGCTTTGCAAGCATCCAGCAGTTCCTTACAATAGTTGATTGGGCTGCGGTAATGTGCCTGAATCATCATATAACGGATGACTTCGTAGCCATACTGCTCTGCAACTTCCCGTACCGTAAAGAAGTTTCCGAGGGACTTGGACATTTTCTTGTTGTCAATATTGATATAGCCGTTGTGCATCCAATAGTGAGAGAACGGCTTTCCGGTTGCCGCTTCACTCTGGGCAATTTCGTTTTCGTGGTGCGGGAAAATCAAATCCTGTCCGCCACAGTGCAAATCCAGTGTTTCTCCGAGATAGTGACAAGACATGGCGGAGCATTCAATATGCCAACCCGGACGACCCTTGCCCCACGGCGATTCCCAGAACGGCTCGCCCGGCTTCGCTGCTTTCCAGACCGCAAAGTCCAGCGGATTTTCTTTCTGATTGTTGACATCAATCCGTGCACCTGCCTGCAATTCTTCCATCGGCTGACCGGAGAGCTTGCCGTATTCCGGAAATGAGGTTGTCCGGAAGTAAACATCACCATTGGATTCATAAGCATGTCCACTGTCTACCAGCTTCTTGACCAGATCAATAATCAGATCCATGCTCTCTGTTACCTTCGGGTGTACATCTGCATCCATGACATTCAGACCGTGAGCATCTTTTTGATATTCTGCAATATAACGTGCAGAAAGCTCGCCTGCCGGCACGCCCTCTTCGTTGGCACGACGAATGATTTTATCATCGACATCTGTGAAGTTCTGCACATAGGTGACACGATATCCACGGTATTGCAGATACCGCCGCAGTACGTCAAATGCACAAATCGGACGGGCATTGCCGATGTGAATATAGTTGTAAACCGTCGGTCCACAGGCATAAATGCGGACGTGATTCGGTTCCATCGGCACCAGTTCTTCTTTTTTTCGGGTCAGTGTGTTGTAAATCTGCATGTTCTTTTCCTTTCTGCTGCATCCCCTGCCAGACCATTTCTCCTGTCACACCGCAGGGGATGCTGATTTAATCTTTTATTTCTGCATGATCTTCTAAAGCTGCCAGTTCCTGCTGCAATGCCGTGACACAAGACTTCAAGGCATCAATGTCCTCCAGATTCAGATCCGGACAATGAATCTGATCCAGTTCTTCAATGACCTTCTTGCCGGCACAACGTGCCACTCTTGCCGGCACGCCGACCGCCGTACAATCATCGGCGATGTCTTTCAGAACAACCGCATTGGCAGCAATCTTGACATTATTCCCGATGGTGATCGGACCGAGGACTTTTGCCCCTGCACCCACCATGACATTGTCGCCCAACGTGGGATGGCGTTTGCCTTTGTCTTTTCCGGTTCCGCCCAACGTCACACCCTGATAGAGCAGACAGTTGTCGCCGATTTCGGTGGTTTCGCCAATGACAACGCCCATGCCGTGGTCAATAAACAAGCCCTTTCCGATTTTCGCCCCCGGATGGATTTCAATTCCCGTCCGGTGTCTGGCTCTCTGCGAAATGATGCGGGCAATGGTATAAAAGCCATGCTGATAAAACCAATGGGCTTTTCGATAGCTCCGCACCGCTTTCAGACCGGAATAGGTCAGTAGAATCTCCAGCGTATTGCGTGCTGCCGGATCTTTCTGCTTGACGATGGCAATGTCTTCTTTTAATGTTCGGAACAATGCTTATTCCTTCCTTTCGTTTTGTTTAATATAGAAATACAGAAAAAACCTCTGCCGGACACGTCTCGCATCCATGCAGAGGTGGTAAGGAAGCACCACGGTTCCACTCTGATTTTTCACTCAAAACCCGTAACGAGGGCACACGGAATTGGATACTGGGCAGACGAATCCCATCTGCTGTTCCCCGCATCAACTAACAGTGGCACTTCACAACGGCCGGATATGTCGTCACACCCACCCGACACTCTCTGCGCTCCTTGGCACGTCGTTACTCTTACTGCTGCGTTTTTTCACTCTTCTGTTTTACAGAGGATTTCTGTTATCATTCTTATTATACGCAAATTTCTACCGTTTGTCAACGTTATTTTTTTATCACGCAATTTTCTTACGATTTCGCAATACACTGCCAATCATCGCAGCCAGTCCCAGTACAATGCACACAATGCCGCCCACCAATGCCACTTTGGTGCAATGATACAGCACGCCGGTAAAAGCGGCATAGACGGCTGGAATTTTCACAGCAAGCCCATTGAAATAAGACGTTGCCAGAATCCAGATGCTGGGTACACTCAGAAACAAGCCATCAACCAACAACGCACAGCCGGAAAAATACAGTCTGCCCCATTCGCCCTGCTTTTCCAGACGATACAGCAACAGAATCAGAAAAATGCTGATTACAGCGCAACCGCCACAGGCAATCCAGAGATAAGTCTGTTTTCCTGTCAGCTTTGACAGGATATTGGCATCCTGCATCGTTGTAAAGTGATACACATCCAGCTGCGTTTCCAGCTCTGTATGAATCCGGTCGATGGTCTCCTGCAATTTCTCGTCATAGGTATCATCCGGTGTGTAATCAATTTCCGCTGCATAGTCGGAAAAGAATGTCGTAATGGCATCGTCCAATGCGGTGGTATCCATCTGATATGTCGTCTCGTTGCCCTTCAGGGTTGCATATTCTGCTGTAATCTGCGCTGTAATCTGTTCTGTGATCCAGTCTTCTGTGATCACATCCAGATACGTTTCCGGTGGAATTGCCGTCGTCTGATATTGATCCGTTACGTACTTTTCCACACTGTCATATACTTTTTCAGCGACGCTCTGCGCTTTCAACTGCTGCGTCAGGACATGCGGAGAAGAGAGCAGATACCCAACATAGCCACTGCCCACCGTTCCCAGTATGGTAAAGGTCAGGAAAATGGTCAGCAGCAACCGCACCAGCAATCGTTTTGCAAATCCATCTGTCATTGTGCTGCCTCCTCACGCTCATAAAATTCTGCGGTCGTCAAACTGCATACGACACCAATCCGGTTGGAAGACGACCCGAACACCTGCATCTCACAGGTATATAACGTCAACTGCTCCTGATCTGTCGGCAGAATGTATTGTTTATTGGTGTTTTCAAACTGTACCTGCTCCTCCACGGTATAGGTGAAGCGTCCATAGCTGGTGTATAACGTCAACGTATCGCCGACCTGTAACTGATCCAGCTGATTGAAAAATGTATTGACGTGGGCACTGATGACGGTATTGCCCCCAGCCCCTGCAATGGCAGAAGCGGTTGTCTGACAAGCCCCCAGCTCCAACAATTCTGACGTTGCGCCCCAGTAGACCGGCACGTAAAGATCAATCGCATCACTTTTCAATACCGCATACTGTTCGCCAAATGACGGATAGGTTACATCGCCTGTTGCTGTGACAGCACCTGTATAATCGGTATCAATTTCCGTCTGTACAATTTCCAGTCCATCCGAACCGCTGGACGGTGTCTGTTTCAAGTCGTCCATGAATGCAATCTGTAAGTAAGTATGTAATTTCTCATAGGGACGAATGCCACAGGCAATCACAATGGCTGCGCAGAGCAGCAGTGTGGCAACCGGCAGCAGAATGGTCATAAAGAGCGGTACGGTCTTTTTCTGTCCTTTGTCTTTCATGCCGCATCCTCGTCCTGTTTATTTTTTCCGGCAAAGAACAACAACGCAGCAACCCCACTGATTCCACCAGCTGCCAGCAAGGCAATGATGACAATGGGAATGGTGTAAGATTTGCCGGTATCTTCTACGGTAACACCCATCGCAGAAACATCAACCAGTTTGCCGTCTTTGTCTCTTGCGCTGATGACAACGCTGTCATTCGTCATTTCATCCACCGTGAACGACAACCCGAGCGATTCTCCAACGCTCAGGAACTCATTCAACACATCTGCCTTGTCACTCAACGGCAACTGCTTGATGAAGCTGTTGCGTTCTTCGGTGGTCAGATTGGCAAGATAATCACTGCGCTCTTCTGCCGTCATTTGATTCACGTAGTCAATCTTTTCTTCCATTGTCATATCGACAAATGATTTTTCTTCCGTTGCGTTTGCCGTGCCAGAGGCTGTCTGCCCCTGCGCTGTCTGTGCGGTAGCAGCACTGTTTCCGCTGTTGCTGCTGTTGCTACTATTACTATTGCTGTTACCACTGCT
>CAYNPC010000003.1:29088-33124 GCA_964399025.1 uncultured Ruminococcus sp.
GAAGACGAATCGTCACTGCTGCCGAGATATTCATCTACCTTGCTGTCTACACTGCTCTGGTAAGAGTAGATAGAAGCAATCGCAGCATCACACTGTTCTGAAGTATAGCTTCCACCGCCGTACATGGCAATGCCTTCCTGAATGTATTGTTCCGGAATCCCAGCTGCATAAGCAGCGGCAATGACATCCCCGACCGAAGTCGCAGAAGCCGGCAATGCAGCGGCGGCTGACAGCAACGCTGTACTACAGAGACAAGCCAAAACCTTTCTAAAACGATGTTGTTTCATAGAAAATTCCTCCTTGAAATCTCCTGTTATTGATTGTCATTTTTCGTGATTGTTGCATTGCTTTGTACAATGCAACTCCATTATACAGGATGCAGCGGAAAATGTCAAGACAAAGTACTTTGGAAAAATCCTGCCAAACAGAAACAGCGGCGAAACCGCCGCTGTCCCCGATCATATTTCTCTTAATAGGATGTGGTTTGCTTATTCACTGACCACTGGCAGCGTTTCGACCAGCATGATGCTGAATTGCAGCAGGATGCTTGCATCGTTGTCGTCCAGCTGACCGCTGACATCTACGTCTGCGTTCTTTGCTGCCTGATCAGACAGTGTGACAATGTTTGCCATGTACTTATTCAGTACGATGCAGTCACGCAGGTCTACGACACCATTGAGATCCACGTCACCATATGCAACCGTGCCTTCCTCTGTGCTTGCCGTTGTTGTCTTATCGCTTACTGTGGTTGTGGTTGCACTGCCGGTTGTGGTTGTTGTGCCAACAGTCGTTGTGCTTCCACCTGTTGTGGTCGTTGCACTTGCAGATGTGGTGGTTGCCGTTCCGGTTGTTGTGGTTGTGGTTGTTGTTGTAGTCGTCGTCGTTGTTGTAGTGGTGGTAGCTGGCTTTGCAGCAGAGCTGGAAGGAGAATCCATGTAGACAATACCGCAACCAACTGTTGACATATAAACCGTACCGAATGTGTTCATATCACCAACCAAGAAGTTTCCGTTACCTGTACCGCCATAGAGATGGTCAGAGTTGATGAGTACCCAAGTCTTGCCGGCATCTGTAGAACGATATACGCCTTCTACATCGTCTTCCTGCGGCTTGCCGTACAGATACAGGGTGTTCAGACCGCCCTCTTCTTCCGGTGCACCATAGCCGATGGTCTTGCAGTAATAAACGCTATCCAGCTTTTCGATGTTCTTACCATAATCTGTTACCAGATATGCACCGTACCAGCCAGCACCCAGTACCATTTCGCCTTCGCCAAGATAACCAATCCGGTTTGCAACGTCGCACTGGTCATAAACGCCGACATCCTGTGTGGTAAAGGTTGCGCCGTAGTCACTACTTACCATGAAGACATAATGCGCATCATCATAAGACGGCTCGGACTTGCTGGTATCATAGAACCAGTAGCTATTGTATTTTGCAGTATATGCATAAACATACTGCGGATTCTCTTCATCAACTGTGAAATGAATCTCAGACGTGCCACCCAGACCAGAGCAGCTTGTCCAAGTTTCCCCGAAGTCATCTGTGTAAGAACCGCTGCCGTTGCCTGTCCGGAAAATTCTGTAAGTGCCATCTTCCAGCTGTGTAATCGCTGACTTGCCGCCACTTACACTTGCGTTGGTCATTTCAATCCAGTTGTCACCGCCATCCAGTGTATAATACGTTGTGGAGCTGTTTTCAGCTGCACGTACCATTACTTTCGGATCAGACGGGCAATATGCAATGCTGCCGGTGCTGCCGATGTTCGGCTGATGCTGTACGGATTCAGTCTTGCTGGTGTGTTCAAAACCATCGTAGTCACCGATTGCAGAGTACGGATTGCCACCCGGTACGCTGACCATATCCAATGCTACGACTTCTTCGATGCCGTCTGCCTCAAAATAGAACTGCGGAACAGTATCCCAAGTGTTATCGCAGGCGAACACGCCGTTACCGGAAGTAACCAGTACCCGATTGCTGTCCCGTGGGTCAATAACCATTGCACCCGACCAGTGAATTGCCTTGTTCTGAATCCACGCTCTGCCACCATCCTGCAAGTAGTTTGCTTCTGGATCTTCGTCGCCCCAGTTTTTGAAATTGCCCGGTGTCATGCTGGTCCAAGTCTGCCCGCCATCTTCTGATTTGAAGAACCGGTCACCATAGCAAACGTTATTGTCATCCCATGCGCCATCATACCAGAGCTGTGAATACCAGACACCGCAAGTGGTTGCAACCAGCTTGTTCGCATCGTTCGGGTCGCTGTAAACAGAACCAAAACCATTGTTGCACGGAGAAATATCTGTTACTGTGCCATCTGTTACATTATATTTATATGCGCCACCGGAGCTGCCGTTGAATGCCAAGCCGCCGATGTAGGTAATCAACAGGTTGCCGTCTGCATCTTCGTTGATTCTGGACGGATAAACGCCTGTCGGCAGGTCTGCACTCAGCACCTCAAAATCATCCGAACCAACATCTGCAACAACTACGTTGCCTTCGCCTGTCATGGAAGTGGCAACATAAACCTTACCCCCTGTAATCTTTACAGAAGCAACACCGTTCTGTGTGTTGTATGCGCCATCTGTCAATGCGCTGACCGGATGCGTTTCCCATGTCGGCCAGTTGATGGTGTTGGTGTAATAGCCCAGATTTGCATAACCAGCAACCGATTCCCAAGTATCGCCGCCGTCCTTACTCATAATCAATGCAGAGCTGCCGGAAGCAACGTCACCGCCGCAGTAAATGATATCCGGATTGTCCGGATCGACAGCGATTGCTTCGCCGCACTGTCTGCCGTCACCGTTACCGTGTACCTGAATCATGTCTGTGACATCAATCTGGTCAAATGTCTCACCGCCATCTCTGGAACGGAAAATAACGGTTCTTGCGCCGCTGAAGTAAGCACAACCGCAGAGCATATAGATTGTATTCTCGTCGTTCGGGTCGAGACACATCGCATCGACACTCAACAGACCACGTTCATCTTCATTCAGGAAGCTCAGCAGCTGATCCCAGTTGCCCGTGTCATAGTTATACTTGTATGCACCACCAACGTCTGTCCGTGCATACATTGTCGTTGCACCGGTGACAATACCGGATACAAAGCCGCCGCCGGCAATGCCCAGTGTGCCGACTTCTGTTTCGTCTGCAACGCTCTCCGAAGCGGCAGATACCGTCAGCGAGGTTGATTGTAGCAGATTGGAAATGGTCAATCCACTGCCCAGCACGGCTGCTGCGGAAGCAACCGCAATCCATCTTTTGATGTTCTTTTTCATTGTGATTAATTCCTTTCTCTTTTCAAAATCAAAAACGATCCGCCTCGTGTAAAAGGCGGTTTTCCTCATACTATGATTATAGCACAAGGGATCTGAAAATGCAACGATTCTCTTATGGATTTTTGGCGTTTTTGTTCACTCTCACAAATACCGCCCTTTCGTTTTTGTAAAATTGCACAAAAACCGGAAAATCAAATTCTTTCAACAGCCGATTTTTGTGCAAAATAACAAATGACAAGTGCCTTGTAGATATGATATAATAGAGAGAACAAGCAATATTTTCTGATTCCAAGAACACAAGAAAAAGCAGTCTGTTTTCATAGAACCAACAGGAGGGAAAAACGGATGGCACAAACAGAAGAAACAAAACGAAACCATACACCAGCTTCCGATCTGGATGATGATATTTTTACCATTTTGAACAGCTCTCGTCCGACTTATCCGGGCGGCGGGCCGAATCGGGAGCAACCACCGGCAACTCGTCTGGTACAAAGCAACCCGACACCGGCACAACCAACTGCACAACCGGTCGCTCCGACACCAGTACAGCCAGAGCCGATTCCGGAACCAGCACCGCAACCCATCCCAGAACCACAACCAATTCCACAACCAGTTGCACAACCAGAGCCGGAAGAAACAGAACCGTGGCGACCGGTCATTCAACCCAATGTTACACCACAACCACAACCAAAACCACAACAACCGAAACCGCAAGTACAACCACAGCCGCAACCGCAGCCACAAGTACAGCCGCAGCCACA
>CAYNPC010000003.1:33224-34631 GCA_964399025.1 uncultured Ruminococcus sp.
CAGCCACAGGCGCAGGAACCACCTCAGAAAAGGCCGGTCATTTCCCACGCAATGCCGGGACAGGAAGAGGAAGTCCCAACAGAAGTCTGGCCGGATATCAACACGTTGGAAGAAATCCCTGACCCAGAACCTGTCAGACGGCTTTTCCCGACCGGAAAGAAAAAATGGATCTTTGTCTGCGCTGTCTATCTGCTGATTCTGCTGGCAGGCTTTTCCGCACGATTTATCATTTCTGCGACCCGAAAGAGCGATGCGGAAACAAACAGCATCAGCGTTTCTGATTCGGCAGCCGCTGGAACAACAGAAGCTGCAACAGAATCTAATGGCAAAAAGACAAAAGAAACAAAAGCAAAGAAAGAAGAAAGCAGTCAGGATGATGGCTCGGTAGAGATTGTCTCCCTGTCGCTGGAAAATACATATCTTGCCCTGCTGGAAGAGAACACCGCAACGGTGAAAGTTTCCATTTCTGCACACGGTGCAGCCAGCAGCAGCGATCTGGTATGGACATCCAGTGATGATACGATTGCAACCGTAGACCAGAGCGGCGTTGTCACAGGCGTTTCCGCCGGTTCTTGCACCATTACCGTTGCCGCAAAGGACAATCCGGAGATTTCTGCTGACTTGGATCTGGCTGTCCGGCATCTGGAAGAACGGGATGGCTGCACCTATGTAGATGGTATCCTGATTGTCAACAAGACCTACTCTCTGCCGGAAGATTATGACCCGAATGGTCTGACTGCCGAAACACAGGCAGCATTGGCAGAGATGATTTCCGCCGCTTCACAGGAGGGGCTGAATCTTTATGATGCCTCAGATTATCGTTCTTATGCCGATCAGGTCGTTATTTATGAGCAGTACTGCACACGGGACGGCTGGGAAGAAGCCGACACCTATTCTGCTCGTCCGGGTCACTCCGAACATCAGACCGGTATGACCATCGACTTCAATTCCATTGATGATTCCTTCGGCGATACCGCAGAAGCCGCTTGGCTGGCGGAACACTGTGCCGAATATGGCTTTATCATCCGCTTCCCTGCGGACAAGGTCGATGAGACAGGCTATAAATACGAGTCTTGGCACGTCCGTTATCTGGGGGTAGAAACCGCAACGGAAATCCAAAAACTCGGTGTTTGTCTGGAAGAATATCTCGGTGTCGATTCCGCTTATCAGACCACATGGCCGGAAGACCCTTGCAATCCAGAAGCAGCGCAATAATAGAAAATAGATTGAAAAATATGAGATGGTGTCCTACTTGATGGGATGCCATCTTTTTATTTTGTTCTCTGCATTATGTAAAATTGGCATATTGCACAAATAATTAGATACATTTTTGTTAAACTTTTTTTGCGCAGAGTTGACTTTTTATGTGATATATATTATAATGAAATAAGAACGAGGTGGATGCTT
>CAYNPC010000004.1:0-31432 GCA_964399025.1 uncultured Ruminococcus sp.
ATAAAACACCAAAAGCGTGCCGATTATGCTCCCATACATCGTGCACGCTTTTTCTATCTCAATATGTAATTACAAATGCCATATTCCCCAAAAACGGGCAATAAAAAAAGCCCGAATAATCGGACTTTCCTCATTGTAAATGGCAGGGGCACCAAGAATCGAACTCGGGACACGTGGTTTTGGAGACCACTGCTCTACCAGCTGAGCTATACCCCTATTTTTTTGTCCCTCTGTGAGGGTGGCACGTAAGATGCCGTTGGTACGCCTGATGCGATTCGAACGCACGACCTTCAGAGTCGGAGTCTGACACTCTATCCAGCTGAGCTACAGGCGCATTTTTTTCTGTTCATCTCACGAACCTATATTATTATATCACAAGTACTTGCATTTGTCAAGGAAATGTGCTATAATAATATCAGATATTTTGTAAACATTTTTAGGAGTGAGAATGATGCAGGAATATGTTTTCGTGCTGCTAATGCAAACCGGAACAGCTGTTGCAAAAGTACTACAATTTTTTACCAGAAAGCCGTATAACCACGCTTCCATTGCATTGGATCTGACCTTGGAAGAAATGTATAGCTTCTGCCGGAATCAGACACGATTTCCACTGCCGGCTGGTTTTAATCAGGAAATCGTCGGACAAGGTACACTCGGTCAATTCGCTGTGATTCCCTGTGAAATTTATGCGATTCCCATCACCGCCGAGAAAAAACAGGAGTTCTGTAAAAATCTGGAGTTCTTCAAACAGAACCGCACGATGTTTTCGTATAATGTGCTGGGTTTGGGGACAACGTTCTTGCGCATTAAATGGACTCGAAAAAACAAAATGCACTGTTCGCAGTTTGTAGCGACCCTGTTGGCGCAGTCCGGTGTCAAGCTCAATAAACCGCTTTCTCTGCACACACCGGATGATTTGCGCTATATTTCAGATGCCAATCTGATTTATCGGGGCGAATTGAATCGCTTCTATCATACATATGCCAAGTCAATACAGGAAGAAGCGTTAGAGCCGGAGTCGATATCGGTACTGTCAACGATTCTATAAGTCAATTTGCTGGCACAGAAAATAGAGGAAACAACTCAGAGAATCCGCATAAACCGGCACGGTAGAGAAAATGGAGTGCTGGAGACGGGGAATGGTGTAGGTGTTTTGCAGCAGCGTGACCTGCCAGCTATCTGGTTGCGTGTCGGAGACAGTCGCTCGGACAATCGGCGTGGTTTGCAATGCGTTCGCAGACTGACAGGCGACTTGTAAATACGCAAATACAAATACGTGTAGCAGCAAATAAAGGGCAGCGATTCGGAACAAGACAGAACGTTTGCTGTGCTTCATGATTGCACTCTCCTTTTTTGTACAGATATCAGCGCAATGCAAGCAGGACTTCTGCAAGTGCGCTGCCAATCAGATGACCGGAATAGACAGCTTGCGCAATGGTGTTGCCGTGAGAGCCGACTTCAATTAAGAGACTGCCTGTGGTCAAATCCTGATTGTATTTCCGGTAATCGAACAGAATCGGGCGAGTCAACCCCGGATACTTTGTTTCCATGCAGGATTGCAGCCGACAGGCAAAACGGAAATTCAGTAAATAATTCGGAAGATCCATTGTGCCATCGTCACAGCCGGAGATAATCATCACCTGTGCTGCCTCTTCGCCATCAATCGTGACAATGGGTTGACTCAATGTGGTATCCGTGCAGATGGCATCCCGATGGATGTCCAGTACGACTTTGATGCTGGGGTATTCCTCCAGAATGGCCTGTACCGTCTCTGCGCTGCGTTCATAAGCACCGTTATAGGAAGGGTAGTCATGTACGGTGTCGCTGTGTATCACGCCAATTCCCACGGCTTCCAGCTCTTCTACAATGGCATCGCCGACAGCGACAACATTTTTGCTGTTATCAGTGGTACGATAATTGAACTGTGGGTCGTAGTTTTCCCGCACAAATGGCTCATATGTTTCTGTTGTGTGCGTGTGCATGATGAGAACTTGCGGTTCTTCGTTGACGGCAATCCGGAAAGCCGGCGGTAGCTGACTTTCTGCTTGGAGCTCTGTATTGCTGAGGTCGCTTTTGTTTTTGACCATGCCGCCATCCGGCAGCGTGAAAAAAGCTGTGCCGTCATAATCGCTGTAAGTTGTGCGAATCACGCTGTAATTTTCATTAACGTTCCACTCTGTCGGGTAGGGTGCTGGGTTTTCAGCATCTGTTTCCGTTGTCTCTTGTGGAGAAGATGTAGTAGTAGCAGCCACCGCAGCAGCAGCTTTTTCTGTTACCATCTTGTTGGATTCTGTTTGAAGGGGATTCCAGACAGGTTGTTGCAACTGGACATAACCCTCGCTGCGTACATTTTGCAATGTTGTGTCAGTCATAGATTTTTTTGATGGGTCTGCGGAAACGTTCCAGACAGACAAACTACAGATCAATGCGAAAAAGCAAAAGAGAAGGAGATAGATTCGTTTTTTTCTTCTGTGTCCATGTCGTCTTTTCATGTGGTCACCTCATGGTCAATCCGTTTTGTATTAGTTTATGCAGAGCTGTATCAAAATAT
This sequence comes from uncultured Ruminococcus sp., assembly GCA_964399025.1. Lineage (GTDB taxonomy): Bacteria > Bacillota > Clostridia > Oscillospirales > Ruminococcaceae > Ruminococcus_C. The sequence continues at coordinate 2,552 of CAYNPC010000004.1, forward strand.
GTGTCATATTTTGCAGGGGTCTTGCATAAAAATAGAAAAGGGAACTGTGAGAAATCCGGGAGGCAGAGGTGATGGGAGTGAAACGCTATCAAAAAGGATTGCTCTTGACGGGGCTGGATTTGCTACTGATTTTACTTGCTTTTTTTCTGACACACAATCAACAATATGCCAATGCAGAAGAAGCTGTCACATTGTCAGTGCTGATGTATCACAGCGTAACAGCGGGCGAAGAATCGGATTATCGGATACAACCTGCAACCTTTGCGGCGGATCTGGCATATTTGAAGAGAAACGGCTATACAACGGTTTCGGCTGCGCAACTGGTCGCTTATACAAACGGAACCGGAGACTTGCCGGAAAAGCCCGTTCTGTTGACGTTTGACGATGGTTTCTACAATAATTATAGTGAAGCATTGCCGTTGCTGGAGCAATACGATATGTGTGCGGTTATTTCTGTGGTAGGAACGTTTACAGAAACGCTCGCCCCTGCTGCACCGCATGTAGATGCCTACTCTTATCTGATGTGGGAGGATTTGCGTGCGCTGCTGGATAGCGGACGCATTGAATTGGGCAGCCATACGTATGCGCTGCACAACAATGCAGAACGCTGTGGCTGTGCCATCTCAGAAGAAGAGACAGAATCCGATTATCATGATATGCTGTTATCGGATTTGGGATTGCTGCAAAGCCAGTTTCAGAGCGAATTGCAGATACAGCCGTTTGTGTTTGCCTATCCCTATGGCTTTTTGTGTCCGGAGAGCAATAGCGTGTTGCAGGAGCTGGGATTTCTGGTGACGTTGAACTGTCGGGAAGCGACAAATCAAATTGTGCGAGATCCGGCTTGTCTGTACGGATTGAATCGGTTTAATCGTTATGGCAACTGCGATACCGAAGTCTGGATGCAGCGATTAGAATAACAAAAAAATTCCCCACTGTCGTGCATGTCACATGACAGTGGGGAATCTGTATTTCTGATTATTCTGCTGTTTCGTCTGTCGTCGTTGTAGCTTCTTCTGTGGTATCTGCTTCCTCGCTGCCACTATGCTGCGCCGTGATGATAAAGCCATCCGTATTATTTCCGGAAATAGTGTAAGTGCTCTTCTTCGGGATTTTCACTTCTGTATCGCCAGCTGTATTGGCTGCACAGTAGTAAATCTCATATACCGTATCGCCACTGGTGTAAGTCAGTGGACTGTCTACGGAATATCCTTTCACATAATCCAGATATTCTTCCAGACAGAAGTTGTTCTCGTACATGATCATAGCGTGTGGCAAGCCGACATACCGGAAGTGATGTGGCATATAATCCACGCCGGTGATGCTGGTTTTATCATCCGGATAACGCAAAATAAATCCGTAGTACCAGCAATTTGCAACCATCCACTCATTCCGCTTGGTCAGATAAGCAACGACATCACCAGTTGAGGTAATCAGACCAATATCAAAGCTATAACCGCTGCTCCGCTCAGAAAGAATATTGGTGTACAGACTGTCATAATCGGTATTGGTGATGCTGGTGCTATGAATCTGCAAATTCACAGAACCTTGGGCAGATTGATATGCCTCAAACAACTCAACCAACGAATTGCGCATTTCCGGCTGGAAAGTCAGAGACTCTGACCGTGGCTTCAGGCAGGTGTCAGAAAGCGTAGAGAAATCCGTGAAATCCGTTTTACCGGAATACGGGCAGGTGCTGCTGACCAGTACCAATGGACCGTTGTGGATTTCTGTGCTGTCAACAGAAACAGTATCAAAATCTGCATCCTCTTCTTCCACGGTGGTGGTTGCCTCTGTTGTTTTGCCAGCATTTTTCTTACTTGTTTTTTCTGTCTTCTTCGTGGTCTGTTCTGTTGGTTTATCGGTTGCTTCCGGAATGCCGTTGGAATTGCTTTCTGTTGAGAAAGAGCCATTGCTGACAACATACGTGACGTTTGCACGTGTAATCATACGAACGGCAAAATCAACAACTAAAATCAAACAAATCAAGCAGGCAAGTACAATCACAATATTGACGAACTGCGATCGTTTTTTTGGTTTCTGTTTCACGTCCCCATCTCCTTTTTACTCGTAAGCATCTGTGGTTTCATCCGACAGACTTTCTTCCTCAGGATCTGTCTCCTTTTCTGCATCCGCATCACTTTCCTCAGTTTCTGTTGTCTCTGTTTCTTCGCCTTCTTCTGTTGTTGTCGTTGCCTCCGTTGCCGGATATGTGGTCTTCTCCAGCTGCGTTGGCATTTCATAACCACCGTTTACCAATCCATACATGGCAAAAGCATCAAAGACAGGATTCATTTCCGTTGCTGCATAGGCAGTTACAACGACATATTCATTGCCGTCTACCGCCGTTGCATAGCTGGCAAGGCACTGCATCGCCTGATCGGTAAATCCGGTCTTACCGCCAATGATGGTCATATTCTTTACTTCGTTGCCATACATCCGCTTGTACATTGTACTCAGCAGAATCATACCACTCGGATGCTGTTCCGTTGGTGTTGTGCGATATTCTACAGTGCCCAGAATCTGCCGGCAGGTTGGATTTTCCATAACGGCTTTCATCAGAATGGCGATATCCAGCACGGTAGAATAATGGTCTTCATCATGCAGCCCTGTGGCATTGGCAAAATGCGTATGATTCATGCCAAGTGCTTTGGCTTTCTGATTCATAAGTGCAACAAATTCCTCTTCGCTGCTGGAAACATAATCCACGATGCCCATTGTAGCATCTGCACCAGAAGGAAGAATCATGCCATATAACAAATCGGTGATGGAAACTGTTTCGCCGGAAGAGAATCCTGCTCTGGCAGCTTCCTGTTCAATCAGAGGGGAAATCAGATCATATGTAATCGTATAGGTATCATTGAAATCCTTGATATTTTCCACTGCGACCAGCAGCGACATCAGCTTTGTCATAGAAGCAGGATAAATCTGTTCTTCACAGTCACGATCCGCCAGAATTTCATTGTTGCTGACATCCAGCAGTACAGCGTATTTGCTGTAGATGTTGTTTTCTGTCAATTTGGTTTCCGATTCTGCATAAGCAGGATAATTGTCAATCAGGACAGAACCGTCTTCCGCCTCACTGTAAGAAATATCCGTGATTGGCTGCGCAATGACAGAACTTTCATCGGTACTCTCCACAGTCGCATTGCCTTGGATGGCAGTGTCATCTCGGAAAACTTCTGATAGGATGACCGTCAACAGAACAACGACGAATACAGCCCCTACCAGAATGCTCAGAATGGGAAGCCAGTTAATTTTACCTGTGTACTTATTGCGAATGATCATGGTTACACCTCTAATTGATTTCAACTTATTTCGATTGTTATTGTTATGGGCACGTTACGAATTTCCTGCAAAAATCGTTCGTACAATACACCATGTTAATTATAATACAGAAAGCAGCATTTGTCAATACTAAAAAAGAAGCGACAGCTGTTATGCTGCCGCTTAATTTGTCATATTGTGCCTTAGTCAGAGAGACCAATTGCTTTTTTGAGACGATTGTACATTTCCAATACACCAGTTCGGGTGGTAAACTGTGATTTGTTGACCAGGAAGCCGGTATATTCTCCGTTGCGGATTGCGTAGTAGGTATTATCATCCTTCGGGATGAGTTCCAGTGTTTCTGTGCTGCCGTCCGTAAGCGTATAGGTCACAGCAACTTCTGCTGCGGTCTTCGGAATCACTTCTGTGATATAGAGTGTATCAGAAGTCAGACTTGTGATGCTCTCATAGAACAGTTCCAGTGCAGAGATTGCATCGCTGCCCAGTTCATCAATGTCAATGTCGTTGATGCTGTACTGACCATTTGCTTCGTCAATCTCCATTTCCATTTCTTCTCCATCCATCTGGAGAGAAAGGGCAGTGACATCTGCAACGTCAATGTCGCAAACGGTGTCGCTCAGATAATCTTCTGTATTTGCCTGTAACAGACTGATGTAGTTCGCAGCACAGTAGAAAATCTGACCGGTTTCTTTTTGCAGGCATTCTACAAAGTTGGTGGAATTGACATCATAGTCCAGTGCGTAGATGGTTGTTGTAGAACCGTCTTCCTGATCAAAGGTGAAGGTGTAAGCCGGATCATCGAAACCGTAAGTAGCATAATCGGCTTCTGTTACGTCTTCTTCGCCGAATTTGTCAATGATCAATTGCAGAATATCGGTCTGCAAGCTGGTGATGTTGGCAACGTTTACGTAATCAGACTCGATCGGGTCTGTCATGAGCCATGTACTATCATCTTGCAACTGCAAATCGTAAATCGTTTCACCGTTGCGAACCAGATTGATGTGAGTAATCGGGTCACTCTGGTTGGTCTGCACATAAATGCTCTTGAGCGAGTTTTTATTCGGGCAGAGGTAATCGCCATAATCGGCATCTACCAGAAAAATATCGTCAGAGCTGTCTGTCATAACATAATAGTATTCGCTGGTAGCGGTGAGTTTCCCTGTATAAATAGTACGGGTCTCATCGGCAGTTGACAGCGTGACAACATAAGGATCGTCCAGTTCGTACTGTTTCTTGATATCCTCTGTTGCTTCTCCGATATTTTCTGCGGCGGACAAATTGCAGAGCGAACCGGCAATGGAGTTCAGATAGTAGATATTGATATTGAAATCGGTATCTTCTGTCATTTCCCAAGAGCCACTGTCGTCCAATGTTGCCGCATAGTCGCCATCTGGTGTTTTCAGTTCAATGCCAGTAATGTCACTGGAATTGAAATCAACCAATTGCAGCGCAGCAGCTTCGTCTGCTTCTTTTTGCTGTTTTCTTTCGTTGCTACTGCGAACAAACAGATAGGCACCGAATGTGATGGCAACCAACACCACAAGAGAAAGAATAATGATGATTTGTCTTTTCATGGGTGAATCCTCCAATTCATCAGCTATTTCGCCGCTTGATCCATACAACCGTACCAATGATGATAATGGCAATCGGCAGGGCAGCGAAGAGAATCATAATGTTGCTGACGGTTCCTTCGTCTGTGATTGCAATTTCATCATAAACGGTGGATTTGCTGTCGATACCCATATCAATATCGGTATCGTACATCCAGCTGACACTACTCAGATAGAGGTAAACAGAAACCAGATAACGGCTGTCTTCTACGTGGGTATCATCAATAAAGTCAGCGTTGCCGAAGAAGGACAACTTTGCTGCATTTCTGGAGTTATCCTGCGAATAACCTGCCAGAATCAGTTCGCTTTCTGTGATTTTTGTGGTGTCATATTCGCCACCGTATGGTTCGCCGACAGCAGTGGTATTGGTTGTGAGCAGGCTGGCTGTTGTCATTCTGCTGTAGTTGTTACTGCTGCTGATGTAGTAGAAGCTTCTGGATTCTGACATATACGGAATCAGACCTTCATCTACCAGAGCGGAAGTCAGGTCGGCTGCCTCACTGTCAGAGTCTACTTCTACAAGGTTACATTGAATTGTACTGTCATCACCGGAAACGTGCATAGTGGCATCGGTTTCTGTGACACGGTCATAGTCCATGATAACGCAGAAATCTTCCATAATCAAGTCCAGATTGGTGTAGTTGAACTGACCGGCATTCGGTGTCATCATCAGGGAAAGGTTTCCGCCTTCGTCCAGATATGCATCAATCTTTTCCTTGTCGTCATCAGAAATATCAGAAGTTGGTGCGGCTACAATGATCATTGCAGCATCGTCCGGGACGGCATCTACTTCAGAAAGCAATAGGGATTCTGCTTGGTAGTTGTAGTTTTCAAGATTCTTCTGAAATTGTGTGTAGTTGTCTGCCAACGTCTTTTCCCCATGACCAGTCAGGAAATAAACAGTCGGGGTAAAGCCATCTACGACAGATTTAATCGCACCTGTCAGAATGTTTTCGCCGTTGAATGTCTGAGAAACAATGTTCCCGTCATCATCACTGCTGGTGGTATACATCGTATTACCTGGGATTCTCTTCTTTACATCATTATAAATCAGCACCATATCGCCAGTACTCAGTGTCAGGGCGTTGTCGGAGTTGATTTCTTCCATGATTTCATCATCGCTGTTCGGGTCAATATCAATCAGATTGATACAGTCGTGCTCGTCATATTCTTTCAGGGCACGATACAGGGAAAGAGAATCGGTGTCATCTTTGATATCGTCCATTTTTGCAAGCAGGTAGAAATCCACGGTAACCCCTTCTTGATCGAGGGTGTCCAAATAATCTGTGGTGGTTTTTCCAAGGCTGTACTGCTTGTTCGGGGAAACGTCCCAGCCAAGATCCAACTGGGCTACAATCATGTTGAGGATAACAGCAATGACGATGACCAGAATTGCCATAATCCACGCCATGCTGGAGAACTTCTTATTTTTAAAATTGTGAAACTTTTTTTCTTCCATGGTCTATTACCTCCGGCTCCAACGTCTTTTTTCTACAGAGATAACAGTCAGAATCAGGAAGACTGCGATTTCTGTGATGTAAGCGAACAAATCTGAAATCTGCATGTATCCGTTTGAAAATACAATGAACTTCTGCTGGTTGGAGAGCCATTGCAGCAGAGAGGACAGAACCGGAATGCTGCCGAAGAAGGTGTAAGCGGAGATGTTATCGACCAGCAGCAGCAGAATCATCGCAGCTTCACTCATAATAATAGAGAGAATGATGGATTCTGTGAAAGAAGAAATCAGAATGCCCAGTGCGATGCAGACCAAACCAAACAGATAAAAACCGACATAAGTACAGATCAGGCTGGAAACGATTACATTTCCGTTCAGTGCCGTGATAATCGGGTAGAACAGGGAAATGACCATCATGATAAGAAAGACGGTTGCGGTTGCCATGAACTTTGCCAACACGATTTTTGTTACGCTGATCGGGCTGGAGAGTAACAGGACTTCTGTTCCGTTTTTTCGTTCTTCGGAAAAGCTTCGCATCGTCAGAACCGGAAACAGAATGACAAGGTAAAACAGGTTTGCGTAGAAAATAGAAGTGAACGAGAACTGATACAATTCTGTTGCTTCTGAGATATCCATAATCATGGTCAGAGAAAAGGTCAGCGTAAAGAATGCCAGTACAGCATAAGCTGCCGGTGAAAGGAAGTAGCTCTGCAACTCCTTTTTATATAGTGAAAACATATGGGGGAATCCTCCTATCAATCCGTATTTTTTGCATCGGTTTCGTCATCCGACGGCGTTTCTGTCTCTGCCTTTGTCTCTGCATCAGTCTCTGTATCCGTATCTTCTGCTTCCAGTTCTTTCATAAGTGCTTGCAGAGAAGACTGTTCCTGCTGACCGGACTGGTTGACAAGCTTGACGAAAACCTGTTCCAGATTCTTCTTCTGTTCCTGCACTTCCAGTACTTCAAACTTCTTTACCAGCAGTGCGGACAACATAGAATTGCGGATATCACTGCTCTTCATGGTAACATCATATGTATAGATACCGGTCTTGACACGTGTGATGTTGGAAACGTTGAGAACACCATCCACACGACGCATCGTGCTGGATACCTCCTGCGAAGGACCTTTGACCTTCAGCTGAAGAACTGGATTGTCTTCTGCACGCTGTTCCAGATGTTCAATGGTGTCAATTGCACGGATTTCACCCTTATTGATAATGATAACCCGATCACAGACCGCACTGATTTCACTCAGAATGTGCGAACTGAGAATGACTGTATGATCCTGTTTCAGCTCCAGAATCAGATTCCGGACTTCAATAACCTGCTGTGGGTCAAGACCAACCGTCGGTTCGTCCAGAATCAGGATGTCCGGATCGCCCAGCAATGCCTGTGCGAAACCGACACGCTGTCTGTAACCTTTGGACAGGTTGCGAATCAGACGATTGGCAACATCTGTAATGCGCAGGCGATCCATAGCACGTGCCACCTGTGCTTTCCGCTTGACAGACGGTACCCCTTTCAGTCCGGCAACGAAGATAAGATATTCCTTTACCTTCATATCCGGATAAACCGGTGGGATTTCTGGCAGGAATCCGATGCAGCGTTTTGCTCTGATCGGATCGGTGGCAATGTCGTGCCCGTTGATGGTAACGGTACCGGCACTGGATGGGATTACGCCGGAAATAATATTCAGCGTAGTGGACTTACCGGCACCGTTCGGGCCGAGAAAGCCGAGGATTTCGTGATCTTCTATGGTGAAGCTGATATTCTTGACAGCTGCCTTCTTACCATAGTATTTGGTCAGGTTTTTGATTTCAACCATAAAAATCTCCTTTCTGCTTTTTCTTATAATATTGACCGAAAAGCATACTTCCTTATTATCGCAAATTTTTTTGAATGTAACATGAACGCACCGTAATTATTGCATTAAATACCGAAAAAACAGATAAATTCATGAGAAAAGTGGATGGGAAAATCGTGCGGATTTCAAAAAAACGTACGAGAAGCACACAAATACGATTATAACATAGTTATATGGGCGTTTTGTGAAAAGTCCAACGAGAAACAAGAAAAAATGATGAAATCCAATAAATCACGAAAAAAGCCTGTTGAATATGGGCATTCTGCACAAAACGTGAAAATGCTTTATAGTTAAAGTGACGAAAAAAACGTTTCTTTTGGCAGAGGGGTTGACAAAAAATCGCAGTTAGAGTATAATTTGAATATAAAAGTGGGCGCATTGTGTGTGGATTTTGTGAAAGAATATGAATGCACAAGGCAGTCCCGCCAATGTCGAGGCTTCCTGCTCCGCAGAGAACACACCGGTGAGAAACCGATGAAAGGATGCGTGTTCTGGGAACAGCTGACTGGCGTGCACATAAAACCATTTTTTTATTCTATTATTTTATTTTTCGAAAGGGGAAATCTTTTCATGCAGTTTAAGAAGAAGAAGACTGTTCTGGCAGCGATCTTAGCAGCTGCTATGGCTTGTAGCGCAGTGGTTCCGACCGCAGCTTCCGCAGCTGGCACCAGAACAAAGGCTGAAGCATACGGCGACACCACCTATGCAGCACGGTTCATGTCTTTGTATGATGACGTTATTACAAACGGTGTAGAAAATGGCTACATGTCCAGCACCTCTACTGTTAGCGGTGGTCTGGGTGTTCCGTATCACTCGGTAGAAACACTCTGTATCGAGGCTCCGGACTATGGTCACGAAACAACATCTGAAGCATTGTCCTACTTGGTATGGGCAGCTGCAATGCGTGATAACATTGTAAACAAGGCAAACAACGGCGAAATCACCGTTGCAAATACCAAGGATGCTTCCACAGAGACCGTTGGCGATACTGCTAAGGCTTGGAAGACTTTGGAAGCTACCATGATTCCGGATACACAGAACGGTTTCATGAGCAAGGGCAGCTCCCTGAGCGCAACTTACAGCGCAGAATGGGAAGAAGTTGAACTGTACCCGACCGGTATGGTAAATGGTAATACCGCTACCAACCCGATTCACCAGAACTTCTGCAGTGCTTACGGCTCTGATAAGGGCTTGTACCTGATGCACTGGCTGGCTGACGTAGATGACTGGTATGGCTTCGGCTCTGGTATGTCTTCTCAGTACAAGCAGACTGGCGTTAGCGGTTCCTTCACGCTGATCAACACCTTCCAGCGTGGTGAGCAGGAATCCTGCTGGGAAACCATCCCGCATGCCTGCATTGAAGAACTGAAATATGGTATCAAGGGCAGCAGAACCGGTGGTATGAAGGGCTTCTTCAACACAGAAGATAGCGTTGCACAGCAGTTCGCTTACACCAACGCACCGGACGCTGAAGACCGTGCAATCCAGGCTGTTTATGCAGCTGATAGATGGGGCGTTGGCGATCAGACCGTTGATTCCAAGTGGGGCGGCAGCCAGAAGCTGACAGCTCTTGCTGGTAAGATGGGTGACGAACTCCGTAACAACATGTACGATAAGTACTACAAGGAACTGGGTTGCCAGAACTCTTGGGCTGGCGGCGGCAGCGATAATGGTAAGCATTATCTGATGAACTGGTACACTTCTTGGGGCGGCGCACTGACCGATAGCTGGGCATGGCAGATCGGTTGCTCTCACGCACATGAATTCTATCAGAACCCACTGGCAGCATACGCTCTGTTGTATGATACCAACCTGAACTCCGGTATGAAGGCTTCTGGTGCAACACAGGATTACCAGACTTCTCTCCAGACTCAGATCGAATACTATCTGTGGTTGCTGTCTGATGATGGCGTAATCGCTGGTGGTAGCACGAACTCCTATAAGGGTCGTTATGAAACTTATCCGTCTGGTGCTTCTACGTTCAATAACATGATCTATGTTGAACACCCGGTTTATGCTGACCCAGGTTCTAACCACTGGATTGGTAACCAGGTATGGGCTGTACAGCGTCTGGCTGAATTGTACTACGTTGTAAAGACCGAAGGCGATAGCAGCAGCGTGAACATCGGTGGTATGACTCTGGAACAGGCTCTGGAAACCATTCTGGACAAGTGGACTGGCTGGTTCCTGGACAACACCGTTCTGGGTACTGCAAGTGGCACTGTTGAATTCGATGCACTGTACGAACCGTACGATACTGAAACCACACACTTCTCCATCCCGGATCTGAGCACAGTTACCGATGATGGCGTAAGCTTCTCCATTCCGTCCAGCTTGATCTGGTCTGGTCAGCCGAACACATGGACAGGCTCTTATCAGGAAAATACCAACCTGAAGGCTACAATCGTTGGCTACGGCGACGGTGACCTCGGATGCGTATCTTCTCTGGCAAACACACTGCTTTACTATGCAGCAGCAAAGGGCGTAACTGCTTCTGACCTGAGTGCTGGTGAAGAATCCTATAAGTCTGCAATGGGCACACAGTCCAGCGTAGAAAATCGTGCAAAGCAGTCCCTGTACCTGGCAAAGGAACTCCTCGACAGAGAGTGGAACAGCTTCCGTGACGATATCGGTCTGGGCGTTTCCGACCACAACACCAACCTCACAAGATTGTGGGAAACCAAGCTGGTTCTGCCGAACGGCGAACGTACAAATGGTGATGGTCAGGTTCTGTCCGCTGAAAGATACACTGGTACTATGCCGAACGGCGACACCATCAAGGATGGCGTAGCATTCGTTGACATCCGTTCGAACTACAAGAGCGATCCGATGTACAAGGAAGCTGAAGCTGAATATCAGGCTACTGGTAACACAGATGGCTACTACTTCACACTCCACAGATTCTGGCATGCAGGCGATATCATGATGGCATTGGGCGCAATGGCTGAACTGTATCCAGACCTGACTCCGGATTCTGAAGAAGATACTGATCTGACGGTAACACCGGAAGACGTAACAGTAGCAGTTGGCGAAACCTCTGCTCTGAAGCCGAACGTAGATGGCTGCACATTTGCATCTGCTGATACCAGCATTGCAACTGTAAATGCAGACGGTACTGTAACGGGTGTTGCAGCTGGTAGCACAACCATCACCGTTACTTCTCCGAGCGGCACAACAGCAACTGTAACCGTTACTGTAACCGCAGAAGAAACCACAACAACTGCAACCACAACCGCAACCACCACAACTACCACCACAACAGATGGTACGACCACCTCTAACGATCCGAATGCAGATCTCATTGGTGACGTAAACCTGGATGGTAAGGTTGAACTGACGGATGCAATCGTACTGAACAAGTATCTGGCAAACCAGATCGAACTGTCTGCTCAGCAGCTGCGTAACGCAAACTGCGATCAGTCTGATGGCAGCAGCACAGTCAACGAAGACGACTCCGCTGCTCTGATGCAGTTCGTTATCTTCCTCATCACTGATCTGCCGGTAGCATAAGATAAGTCTATTTCATAATAATACAATTTTTCTCCGGAAAGCCGCATGGTCGCAAGACTGTGCGGTTTTCTTTGTTTTTAAAAAAATATGCTAAAAATTACTTGACAAGGCGAAAAGAAAGTTGTATAATTAACATATACTTTATGAAAGGCGAGGATCAATACAATGGCAAATATTTTTGAACGGATGAGCCGTGGCGTAACTGAAATGTCAAAGAACGCTTCTGAGATAAGCAATCTGCGGAATAAGATTATGTATGAACAGGAGAAGATTCTGGAGGTATTTCAGGAGATCGGTGAGTTGTACTATACCAGTCAGGAAACAGAAGCCGAAAAGCTGAAGGAGCTCTGTGCAGATATTGATGATAGAAAGCGCAGAATCGCAAGCATGAAGGGCGACTTGTACCAGATCAAAGGCAAGCATGTCTGCCCGCAATGCGGAATGCAGTTTGATGAAAAGTATGAATTCGAGTTCTGTGGCAAGTGTGGTGCTAAGCTGGAGCTTATTGCAGAAAAAGAATAATCAAAGAGGCTGTTGCAGTTCTGAACTTGCAACAGCCTTTCTCTTTGTACTATTTTGCATTTCGTCAAGATGCTGTTTCTCGTTTGTGGTAAAGAAACATCAGAACTGCCATGCTGATAATGATGAAATAGCCAAGAATGCTATAACCGTCCGGCACTTGCTGGAACAGCAGGAAGCCAAGCAATGCTGCAAAAATAATCTGCGTATAATCGTATACAGAGATGTCTTTTGGTGCAGCATAGAAATAAGCATTGGTGACACCAAATTGTCCGCCGGCAGCTGCCAGCCCTGCACCAATCAGACAGAAAAGTTGCTGCCATGTCATCGGTTCATAGTGGAACAGCAGCCACGGAAGTGCAACCAGACAAGAAAAAGCGGAGAAGATGAAAATAATCCATGCTTTTGGGACATTGCGTTTTCCCAGATAGCGTACCATCGTATAGGCAAAACCAGCTCCAAAACCACCAAGCAAACCAATACAAGACGCAAACAGCGAAAGATTGGAGAACGTAGGTTTTATAATGAAAAGGCTGCCCAGAAATGCACCGATGATAATCAAGGCTTGTTTCCATGTGATGCGTTCTTTCAACAGTAGCCACGCAAATAAAATAGAGAAGAACGGTGACATTTTGTTGAGCATAGAAGCATCCGAAATGGGCAGATGGTCAATGGCATAGAAGTTGCAGAAAATGCCGACGGTTCCTGCGATGGCACGTAGCAACAGTGCACCTCCACTTTTTCGGTCACAGTGAAGCGGCTGTCGTTCTTTTAATAAGAGAAACAATGCCACAAGCAGCGCAACCAGATTGCGGAAAAAGCTTTTCTGAATAAATGACAAGTCTCCGGCAAGACGGACAAATGCGTTCATCCACGCAAAGCTGAACGCTGAAAAAATCAGGAAACCAGTCCCTTTTGTACGATCTGAAATCTGCATTCTTACATCATCCTTTTTTATTTTATCATATCACATTTTCAGTCGTTTTGCAAATGCGAATGGACTGTTGCGCACATTGTGATGGAAAAGGTGAAAAAAGACTTGACAAATACAAGTGAATCTGTTACACTGAAAAAAGATGAAAGGAAGGTGGCGTCATGCTCCATGCAATCGGCTCCAAAAAGGATCTGAAGAAACAGACGTATTACCAATTAGTCTCCGATTTGTTGGAAAATGAATCGGTGCAGGCATTGAAGCAATATCGACATCACATCAGAACAACACGTTTCCAGCACAGCGTGAATGTTTCCTATTATAATTATCTGATTTGCAAGTTTTTTCATTGGGATGCCGTTTCCGCAGCAAGGGCTGGTCTGCTGCATGATTTGTATTTCTATGAGACAGAGACATATGACAAAGTGGAAAACAAAGAGTCCCATAGTGCCCATCATCCACAGGTCGCACTGCATAACGCAATCGAGCAATTTCATGTGAATGAAGTGGAACAGGATATCATTGAAAAGCATATGTGGCCGGCAACCAGAAAAATGCCGCACTATAAAGAAAGCTACGTGATTGTCGTGGTAGATAAGTATTGTGCTGCTCTGGAGTATTTTTCGCCATTGTTCCGGTCGGCGTGGAGAAGCGTATTTCACAGACACAGCACAGCTTCTTCGTGAATGGAACGATACGGCATACCTGCTTAGGATGGGTATGCCGTTTTTTAAAGGAGAGAAAAACATGCAGATTACCAGTGAACAGGTGCGACTCTATGCCATTACTGATTCACAATGGTTACAGGGAAGAACCTTATATGACTGCGTGGAAGCTGCCTTGCAAGGTGGGGTTACCATGCTGCAAATTCGGGAAAAACATGCGGATACAGCAACGTTGACACAATTGGCGATTCCCATTGTTCAATTGTGTCATCAGTATCATGTGCCGTGTATCATCAACGATGATGTGATTGCCGCAAAAGAAAGCGGTGCAGATGGCGTGCATGTCGGTCAGAACGATACCAGTATTGCACAAGCAAGAGCAATATTGGGCAATGAAAAGTGGATTGGTACCAGTGCGCATCAGGTAGAAGAGGCAATACGTGCCCAGCAGGAAGGTGCTGATTATATCGGAACCGGTGCGGTGTTCGGTTCTGCCACCAAACAGGATGCAACGCCATTGCAACGAGAGACGCTGCGAGCGATTTGTCAGGCAGTGACCATTCCGGTTGTTGCGATTGGCGGCATTACCGCAGAAAATGGAATGCAGTTGCAAGGATTTGGCGGACAGGGCATCGCCGTGATCTCAGCAATTTTTGCACAGCCAGACTTGACCGCAGCCGCACAGCAGATGCGACATGTGGCAGATATTGTTTGTGGAGGAGAATCATGAACGAGATACCAGTTTTAACAATTGCCGGCAGTGATAGCAGTGGTGGGGCTGGCATTCAGGCAGATTTGAAAACAATGACCATGCAGGGCGTTTATGGCATGAGTGCGATTACTGCCCTGACTGCACAGAATACCACCGGTGTGCAGGGGATTTTGCCAATATCATCTGATTTTTTGCGACGGCAGTTGGTGGCAATTTGTACAGATATTCTGCCGAAGGCAGTGAAAATCGGTATGATTGCAAGTGCAGAGCAGGTAACTGCCATTTGTGATATACTGAAACAATATCATCTTCCTAATGTCGTCTTAGATCCGGTTATGATTGCCACGACCGGCGCAACATTGACAAAACTGCACACAGTGGATGCGATGAAAATGCAGCTCTTTTCTATGGCAACACTGATTACCCCCAATCTGAAAGAGGCATCCGAGTTATTGGACAGAACCGTACATACTGTAACAGAAATGAAACAGGCAGCCATCGCTTTGGCAGCACGATATCATACAGCTGTGTTGATTAAAGGTGGACACTTGGAAAATCAAGCCACTGATGTCCTTTATGACGGAGAAAAGATTGTGGCTTTGGTCGGCGAACGATTGCCAACAAAAAATACGCATGGAACGGGCTGTACGCTTTCTTCTGCGATTGCCGCTTCCTTGGCACAGGGAAGAACATTATTAGAAAGTGTGCAACGGGCAAAACAGTATGTGACAGATTGTATTCGTGAGGATTGGCATCTGGGACATGGAAATGGACCACTTTGCCATAACTATGCACTCATAAAATAAAAAACAGATCAGAAATGGAGAAAAAATTTATGCAAACATATCATACCCAAATGGAAGCCGCTAAGAAAAACATTATCACCCCACAGATGCAGATTGTTGCAGAAAAAGAACAGCGGGAAGCAGAGTGGATTCGGCAGCGTGTGGCAGAGGGCACGATTTGTATTCCGGCAAATATTCATCATACATCCCTGTCACCGGAGGGGATTGGTACGGGTCTGCGGACAAAAATCAATGTCAATCTTGGTGTATCTGGAGATTGCCATGATTATACAGACGAGATGAAGAAAGTCGATCTCGCCATTGAATTTGGTTGTGAAGCCATTATGGATTTGTCCAACTACGGCAAAACCAGTACATTCCGGAAGCAGTTGATTGAACGGTCTCCGGCAATGATTGGCACAGTGCCGATGTATGATGCAATTGGTTATCTGGAAAAGGATTTGAAGGAAATTACAGCTGCTGATTTCTTGCGTGTAATTGAAGCTCACGCCAAAGAGGGTGTCGATTTCCAGACCATTCATGCTGGCATCAATCGTCGTGCAGTGGAAGCGTTGAAGCGAGAAAAGCGGTTGACCAATGTTGTTTCTCGTGGTGGTTCTCTGATTTTTGCGTGGATGGAGATGACAGGCAACGAAAATCCATTCTATGAGTACTATGATGAAGTGCTGGATATTCTGAAAACGTATGACGTTACCATCAGTCTGGGCGATGCGCTGCGACCGGGTTCCATTGCAGATAGTACCGATGCGGCACAGATCAGCGAATTGATTGAACTGGGCAATCTGACCAAACGTGCTTGGGAAAAGGATGTACAGGTTATGGTAGAAGGGCCGGGTCATATGGCAATGAATGAAATTGCAGCCAATATGACATTGCAGAAACGGCTTTGTCACGGCGCACCATTCTATGTATTAGGGCCGTTGGTAACGGATATTGCACCGGGCTATGACCATATTACTTCTGCAATCGGTGGCGCAATTGCTGCTGCAAGCGGAGCCAATTTCCTGTGCTATGTCACACCGGCAGAACATTTGCGGTTGCCGGATTTGCAGGATGTCAGAGAGGGCATTGTGGCTTCTAAGATTGCTGCACATGCTGCGGACATTGCAAACGGCATTCCGGGTGCAAGAGAGCAGGATAACCGTATGAGTGCGGCAAGACAACAGATTGACTGGGAAGGCATGTTTGCTTGCGCATTGGATCCGAAAAAGGCACGGGATTATTTTGAGAGCCGTCCGCCACAAGAACGGCACACCTGCTCCATGTGTGGAAAGATGTGCGCTATGCGGACATCAAACCGGATTCTGCAAGGCGAAGACGTTTCATTCTGCGAAAAAAAGTGAGAAAAACCGCAAAATGCCTTGACAAACGCCATCTTTTCCGCTAAAATCTTAATTAGGAATCATTCTTGATTAAGGAGAAGTTTCATGAAAAATAGAAATACATTGCAGCGCAGATTGGTGCTGGAAACGGTGCGACAAATGCACAATCATCCGACTGCTGAAGAAATTTATCTTGCCATTGCGGCAGAAAACCCGTTGATCAGCAAAGCAACGGTGTATCGGAATTTGAAACTGCTGTCGGAGCAGGGAGAAAGTCTGCGGATTCCCATTCCGGACGGCGCAGACCGCTATGATTTTCATGTCGCACCACATTATCATATCAAGTGTCGGGTATGTGGTCAGGTATCCGATGTGGATTTGCCATATCAGGGGGATCTCTGTGAACAAGTGACCAATTCACAGGGCTTTCAGATTGAATCCCATCAGATTCTGTTTATTGGCGTGTGTCCATCCTGTCAGAAACAGGATGCGACAGGTACAGAGGAGCAAACCATTGGTTGATGTCTAAGGAAAAAGCTGCCTGCTTGATCGGGCAGCTTTTTTGATGAAAAGTGGAGAAGGGGAGAATCAGAACCATGAAACAAAAGCCATTCTGGATGCGGACACGGGTAAAATTGCTGGCGATCAGCATCCATACGATTTCTCATTTACGGGTCTTATGCAAATGGATTGTATTATCCGCATTGACGGGACTGTTTGTCGGGGCAGTTGGTGCAGCCTTTGCGTGGGGCATGACATGGGTAACAGATTTCCGGACACAACACAGCTGGTTGCTGTACTGCCTGCCGCTCAGTGGTTTGCTGATTGTATGGCTATATCGGTTCTGCCATTTTGAAAAAGATAGCGGAACCAATACCGTCATTGCAACCTTACATCAAGAAACAGAAATTCCGGCACGCATGGCACCATTGATTTTCATTTCGACGATGTTGACACATCTGTGCGGTGGTTCTTCTGGCAGAGAGGGAGCTGCGCTGCAAATTGGCGGCAGCCTTGGAAATTTGTTGGCAAGGTGGATGCCGATTCATCCTGATGATAAACGCATTATGGTGATGTGCGGCATGAGCGCAGCATTTTCTGCGGTATTTGGCACACCGCTTGCGGCTGTGTTTTTCGCAATGGAAGTGGGGAGCGTTGGCATCATGTATTATGCAGCGTTGGTGCCTTGCGTGATTGCTTCTTTCAGTGCAAATTTTGTGGCTTCGCTCTTGCATGTAGAAAGGGAAACCTATCCTGCCATTCCATTTCCGGACACGTCTCTTCCATTGCTGGGAGCGACTGTTCTGTTGGGATTTTTCTGTGCCGTGTTGAGTGTGGTATTCTGTGTTTCTCTGCACGAATCCGGCACGCTGCTGAAAAAGAAAATCGCCAATCCCTATCTGCGGATTGTGTTGGTAGCCGTTGTGATTGCAGCACTGGGTAGCTTCCCACAGACTCAGGATTATCTTGGTGCTGGGATGCCAGTTCTGCTATCGGCGTTGTCAGGTCATGCCGTTTGGTATGCGTTTCTGTTGAAGATGTTCTTTACCGTTCTGACGATGGCTGCTGGTTTTAAAGGTGGCGAAATTGTGCCTTCTTTTTTCATTGGTGCAACGTTTGGTTGCCTGTATGGGACATTGCTGCATGTTTCCCCGACTGCCTTTGCGGCTATGGGAATGATTGCTGTATTCTGTGGCGTGACAAATTGTCCAGTGACCTCTTTACTGATGGCGTATGAATTGTTTGGCATGCAGGAAAATCCGTATTTTCTGGTTGTCATCGGCATCAGTTATATGTTGTCCGGCTATTATGGATTGTACCGCAGCCAGACGATTGTTTATTCCAAATATAAAGCGAAATACGTAAATCACCAAACAAGAGAGTAATATGACAGAAAAATGATAAATGGAAATATATATTGACTTTTCTTTTGAAAAATGGTATGATAGAAGAAAAGAAAGGAGCGTGGTCTGGTATGTTCGAGGAAAACGAACCGGTTACAAACCCACCACAGCCGGAAATTCCGGCAGAAGAAGAACAGGCGGTGAATCCGCCAGAAGAAGCGCAGATGGTAGATGCGCCGGCGGAGGAACAGATGGCAGATGTGTCAGAAGGGGAGACAACACTACCACCGATTCCGAAATGGAAACAGATGATGCAGAAAGGTCGTGCGGTCTGTCGTACCATTTCTTTTCCACACGTCATCATCCGACTTGTTGGCTGCTATTTCATGGTTTTGGCGAGCTTTTTGTTCCTCAACTATGGACAAATCAAAAGTGGCGATTTGAGTCCGATTGGGAATTGGTCGGAGTTCGTCAATACTTTGCCGTTGAAACCGATTATTCTTTGCATTCTGGGTGGCTTTGTTATATTGTCATTGCTGCGAATATTGTTGCGAAGGATCTGGAAAACGAGTTGTGAACCGGATTGTTTTGTGCTGTTTTTCGGCGTATTGGCAATGTCGCTATTGACCGTCTGGAAAAGCAACAACCTGTATTATACAGTTGCGTTTTTATTGGTAACGGCAGTGACGGCGTGGTTCTGCTATCGTTACGGCGGATTTCGTGCCATTGAAAAAGTGCCACGGTTTGTCATTTATCTGATCATCGGTGTGCTGATGGTACTGATGATTGGATTCATCGCTGTGTTTACAATGTATCGTCATAAGATTTATGGCTCTATGGCATTTGACCTCGGTATTTTTGTGCAGATGTATCACTATATGGATGAGACATTAAAACCGCTTTCTACTTGTGAGCGGGATAAATTGCTGTCCCATTTTGCCGTGCATTTCTCACCAATCTATTACACATTGCTGCCATTCTATCATTTCTTCCCGTCCGTTTCCACATTGCTGGTGGCACAGGCGGTGTTGGTAGCAAGTGGTGTCATTCCGCTGGTGGGAATCTGCCGAAAGCAGAAGTTCAACAATCTCACGACACTTTGCTTTTCGATTGTCTATCTGTTCTGTGTAGAGCTGGTTGCACCTTGTTTTTACGATTTCCATGAAAACTGCTTTTTACCACCGCTGTTGATGTGGTTCTTCTACGCCGTGGAGAAGAGAAAACATATCCTGATGTATTGCATGTTGGTTCTGTTGCTGCTGGTTAAGGAAGATGTTTCTGTTTACATGGTGCTGATCGGAATTTATTGCATTTTCCGGTTGGAAAAGCGGTATCACGGCTTGATTGTAGCCGGTGTTTCTGGTGTTTATTTCATTGTTGTTTCCAAGCTGATGGGAAAATACGGGGAAGGGGTTATGACCTCTCGTACATATGGCAACCTGATGACAGATCAGGATGCCAGCTTTGGCAACATCATCAAAACTGTCGTGACTGATCCGATGTATTTTATCACACAGTGTGTGGATGAAAAAGACTTCACGCTTTTGTTGATGGTCATGATTCCACTGGCATTCTTGCCGTTTGTCACGAAGAAATTTTCACACTATTTTCTGATTGCGCCATTTTTGCTGATGAATCTGGCACCGGGTTATGGCTATGCCAATGAGTATGGATTCCAGTATATCTTCGGGACAGTGACTTGCTTGATTTATTGTGCTGTAATCAACTATGCAGAGCTAAAAGGTCGTCGCAAATCGTTCTTACCAATTTTCATGTGTGTGGCATCTCTGTTGTTCTTCTCATCGTACATTGGAGATCGGGTTGGTGCAAGAGATACATATTATGAGAAAAAAGAAGAACTGTTTGATGTCAGAGATGAATTGCTGGGTAGCATTCCGGATGATGCCTCCCTTGCCTGTGATTCGTTCTATCTGCCGCATGTTGCACAGAGAGACGAAGTTTATATTCTGGACAGCTCTGACGTAGAGGCACCGTCCTTTACCGATTTTGTCATTATCCGGACGGAACTGGACGATGATTGGCATTCGCAAGAAGTCGAAAAGCTGCAAGAAGAGGGATATGTTTATTATGATGGTGCAGATGAGATGATGGACATTTATGTCAGCCCGTCTTATCTTGCCAGCCATCCGGAACTGGAACTTGCAACAACAAAATAGGCACAATGGAGGGGAATAAAATGAAAACAGAGATGCAAACAGAAAAAAAAGATAAAATCTCCGTGATTGTGCCATGCCATAATGAGGAAGAAGTGTTGCCACTGTTTCTTCAGACGATCGAGCAGGTGTATGCGCAGATGCAGGAGAAGTATGGGGTTGAGATGGAGTATTTGTTCATCGACGACGGCTCACACGACCGCACATTGCTTTTTCTGAAAGAGCAGGCAGCGCAGAATGAACGGGTCAACTATGTTTCCTTCTCCAGAAATTTCGGAAAAGAAGCGGCTATGTTTGCAGGGCTGGAGAAAGCAACTGGTGATTATGTTGTCATCATTGATGCAGACTTGCAAGACCCGCCGGAATTGATGCTGGAAATGTACGAGACGTTGAAGACAACAGATTACGATTGCGTTGCTTCTCGTCGGGTGTCCCGAAAAGGGGAATCCAAAATTCGTTCGTTCTTCGCAAAGATGTTCTATAAGATTATTCGTAAGGTTTCTAAAGTGGATATCAAGGACGGTGCAAGAGATTTTCGCATGATGACAAGACAGATGACAGAAGCTGTTTTGTCTTTGCGGGAATACAATCGTTTTTCGAAAGGTATTTTTGCTTGGGTCGGTTTTCGTACAAAGTGGATTCCGTTTGAAAATCGGAATCGGGAAGCTGGTACGACAAAATGGTCATTCTGGGGCTTGCTGGTGTATGCAGTAGATGGCATTCTGGCTTTTTCCACGGCACCGCTTGCCATCTCTTCTATTCTTGGCATCCTACTCTGTCTGATTGCAGTTATCATGATTTTCGTCATCATCGGAAAAACATTGATATTAGGCGACCGAACCACCGGTTGGCCGTCTTTGGCATGTATTCTCTGCTTTACAGCAGGGCTTTCGATGTTCTGCAATGGCATCATCGGACTTTATGTTGCAAAAACATATTCTGAAGTGAAGGGAAGACCACAGTACATCGTCAAGGATGAAGTGCTTCACGACAAATAAGACAAAAACAGGCTGCATGGACAAAGAACCGTGCAGCCCGTTTGCGATGTGGTTATCACAAAACTTTCATTTTTGTCGCTGACTTTTCATTGCAATTCTGTTGAAAATATAGTATAATGGGACTATCCTGTCACAAGACAAAATAATAAAAAACAGGAAGAACGGAGGAATTGAGATGGAAGAAAGAAAACCAAACAAAAAGCCGATTATCTGGTATTGGATCATTGCCATTGTACTTTTTATTGCTTTGAATCTGTTTGTATTTCCAAATATCATGCAGCATAGCGTAAAAGAAGTTGGTTATGATGTTTTTATTCAGATGATAGAAGACAAGGACATTGGTTCTGTTGAGATTGAAAGCACGCAGATTACATTCACAAACAAAGATGAGACAGAATATTACAAGACGGGTCTGCTGGATGATCCGGATTTGGTCAATCGTCTTTATGATTCTGGTGCAAAATTCGGGAGTGAAATCGCCAGCACAGTTTCCCCCATTGTCTATTTTATCGTCAGCTATCTTGTACCGATTTTGTTGATGATTCTGGTGTTCCGGTTGCTCAGCAAAAGGATGGGAAGTCATTCTGGCGGAAATTCGATGATGTTTGGCATGGGAAAAAGCAATGCCAAGATCTATGTGAAATCAACGACAGGCATTAAATTTGCAGATGTTGCCGGAGAAGAAGAGGCAAAGGAATTGCTGACAGAAATTGTAGACTTTCTTCACAAGCCGGAACGTTATCAGGAAATCGGTGCTTCTATGCCGAAGGGTGCGCTGTTAGTCGGCCCGCCTGGTACCGGTAAAACATTGTTGGCGAAAGCCGTTGCCGGCGAAGCAGATGTGCCATTTTTCTCAATTTCCGGTTCGGAATTTGTAGAAATGTTTGTCGGTATGGGTGCTGCAAAGGTGCGGGATCTGTTCAAACAGGCAGGCGAAAAAGCACCGTGTATCGTTTTCATTGATGAAATTGATGCCATCGGAAAGAAGCGAGAAAGCGGACAATATGGCGGCAATGACGAACGGGAACAGACCTTGAATCAGCTTCTGACAGAAATGGATGGTTTTGATGGTTCTAAGGGCGTTGTCATTCTGGCAGCAACGAACCGACCAGAATCACTGGATCCGGCATTGTTGCGACCGGGACGGTTTGACCGGCGGATTCCGGTAGAATTGCCGGATTTGCAGGGCAGAGTGGATATTCTGAAGGTACATGCAAAGAAGATTAAAATTGCGCCGAATGTGGATTTTCAGGCAATTGCTCGGACAGCTGCCGGTGCTTCTGGTGCGGAACTGGCGAATATTGTCAACGAAGCCGCTTTGCGTGCGGTGCGGATGGGTAGAAAATCGGCAACGCAGGAAGATATGATGGAGAGCGTAGAAGTTGTTATCGCAGGCTATCAGAAGAAGAGCCGTGTGCTTTCCAACAAGGAAAAACTGATTGTAGCCTATCACGAAGTCGGTCATGCGTTGGTGGCTGCTTTGCAGTCGCAGTCTGCACCGGTACAGAAGATTACCATTATTCCTCGTACTTCTGGTGCATTGGGCTATACCATGCAGGTGGAAGAAGACGAGCGTTATCTGATGTCACGGACGGAAATCGAGCATAAAATTGCCACACTGACGGGTGGTCGTGTGGCAGAAGAACTTGTTTTTCATGAAGTCACCACTGGGGCATCCAATGACATTGAACAGGCAACCAAGCTGTCACGGGCGATGATTAGCCAGTACGGGATGTGTGATGACTTTGGGATGATTGCACTGGAGACAAATGGTTCACAATATCTGGGCGGAAACACCAGTTTTCTCTGTTCGCCGGATACGCAGCGACAGATTGACCAGATGGCAGTGCGCATCATTCAGGAGCAGTACAGTCGGGCAAAGGCAATGTTGCAGCAGAACATGGAAAAGCTGCATGAGATTTCAAAGTTCCTGTATGAACATGAAACCATTACCGGAGAGGAGTTCATGCAGATTCTGATGCAACCTGTACAGACATTGCAAAGTGAAAAACAGGAGGATGAAGTATGAAAACAGCAGAACAGCTTGCCGTGATTACAAAAAAGGCACTGGCAACACGCACCATTGGGGTTGTCTATCGGACAAAAGATGTTGTGGCTGACAGTGACAGCGGGTGGCGAATTCAGGTCGGAGACGAAGACGAGAAGTGCTTCGATCGGTTGGAATTTCTGGAATTGATTTCTCTGGAAGAGGTTTGCAAACTGGAATCTGACTTTTCCCGCATTATGGAACAACCGGAAGAGATGACATATGCGCTGATATCTGGAAAGTTTGAACCGGATATGGTTATGTGACAAAAACAGAATCCTACAAGAAAAGCCGTCTCCGTCAGGGTTTCCTGACGAGGACGGCTTGCTTTTTCACTCGATGGCGGTAACAGTAAAACCTGCCTCTTCCACAGCACGCTTCAAAGCTTCATCGGTAATCGGTGTGGAACATGTAACCGCAGCAGTTTGCTTTTTCAAGTTCACCTTTGCAGTGACACCATCCAGAGATTCCAACGCCTTTGTGACAGAGGACGCACAGTGCATACACATCATCCCATCAATCGTGAGTAGTTTTTTCTCTCTCTTTTCAAACATGTGGCTTCCCTCCGATTCTATTATTTTATAACTATAGTATATCATAATAAAAAATGAAGTGCAAGTGGTATCATGGCAATTTTTTGAAAAATAAGTGGGAAATAAATTTTATGAATTACACTTTTTAGGAATTTCACAAATTTGGCATAGTGTGTGCCACCTCAGAAACAGCGATATATGATTTGTTTCTTCAAAGAAGCTTGACAATTTAGTTGAAATATGGTATGATTAAGAAAATATATTCCCGTAATGGATAGAAAGGTGTATCATAAATGAAATATGAAATCAAGGGTGGCACGATGCCCGTCGCAATTTGTACATTGGAGGCAGGAGAATCTCTCAAAACAGAAAAAGGTGCTATGAGCTGGATGTCGCCGAATATGGAAATGAAGACAAATGCAGGCGGTGGATTGGGACGGGCGTTTTCCCGTGCCCTGTCGGGAGAATCCATGTTTCAGAATGTCTATACCGCAAAGGGCGGAACGGGGACAATCGCAATTGCTTCCAGTTTTCCGGGCGCAATTCTGGCAATTCCAATTACGCAGAGTCGTGGCATTGTAGCGCAGAAAAAAGCATTTCTGGCAATGGAAACAGGGGTGGAGATGTCGCTGTTTTTCCAGAAGCGGTTTGGTGCAGGCTTGTTTGGCGGAGAGGGCTTTATCATGCAGAAATTCTCCGGAAACGGCATTGTTTTTCTGGAAATTGACGGCAGCGTTGTACAATATGATTTGCAGCCGGGTGAGTCTATGCTGTTGGACAATGGCTATCTGGCAGCAATGGACGAGACAGTTTCCATTGAAATTGAAAAAATCAGCGGCATTGGCAATGTCCTGTTTGGTGGAGAGGGCTTGTTCAATACGAGAGTCACTGGCCCCGGTCATATCTGGTTGCAGACCATGCCGCTTTCGCAGATGGTTTCTATTTTGCAACCATACCTTACAAGCAAAAGTAATTAAGCCTGTTCTATTTCGTTTTTCCATGGCATAGCATAGAACCAAGGAAAGATTCGTGCTTGCAGAACGGGAGGAAATCATGGAGGAAACGAAAATAGAACCGCTTGTACTGACAGAAGAACGGAAGCAAAAGAAAAAGAAGGGCAGTGGGGAAGACTGCATATTTCTGCAATGCCTGTTAAGCATTGTGCTGATGATTTCTATTTTTTCTTTGCGGTGGATTCATCCGCAGTTTCAGGCGGCGTTACTGGAACAGTACCAGACGGAATTGTATGCGCCGGCAGAAGCGTTTTTGACACAGATTCTGACACAGATAGAACAGTGGGTGCATTGATTGCTGTGTCTGTATATCGGGAAAATACAATTGCGGTTTTCCATGCCATTTTTTGCAATCTTGGCGTTGCTCTCTGCGAATTGGCATACAGTCTGGTTGCAGGCGGCTCTCTGGGCATGTCTGTTTCATGAATGCGGTCACCTTTGCATGATGTCCCTATTGGGACAACCGGTCAGACAGATTACTTGTTATGGTGTGGGCATCCGGATCGAAGCAGAAAGCCACTGGTATCCCTTGTGGCAGGATGGGTTGGTTTTGCTGGCAGGGCCAGTTTGCAATTTATTGCTTGCTGGTTGCTGGTTTGTGTGGAAAGGAGACTGTCAGGTTGTCTGGGCACAACTTGGGACAGGACTTTTGAATTTATTGCCGTTTCGTCATTTGGATGGCGGAGCGGCAATCCGTCTTTTTTTGCCGGAACGCTGGGAGAACAGATTGACGGTGGGCTGTGTGCTGCTGGCACTGTGTGGCATTTTATATGGTATCCTGTCACGGATCACCAATATCACATATTATGGATTTCTGCTGTTTCTTCTTCTGACCGAGATTTTTTGATGGATGGGAATTTGCCACTTGTTTTCTGTGCTGCCTTGTGGTATACTAATAAAAGAAAATTACTGATGAGGAGTGAGAACCATCAACCTGCTCTCGAAATTAGAACCGCTGCTGTTGCAGGTGCAGAAACCAGCACAGTACATCGGCGGTGAGATTGGCAGCATCCGAAAAGATCCGGAAAGCGTTTCGGTGCGGTTTGCCTTTTGCTTTCCGGATACTTATGAGATTGGCATGTCCCACCTTGGCATGAAAATTCTCTACAGCTTGACAAATGCACAACCGGATTATGCTTGTGAACGGGTATTTGCACCGGATACCGATATGGAACAGCTGATGCGGCAACACCAGATTCCGCTGTTTACATTGGAAAGCACAGAACCGGTTTCCAATTTTGACTTGATTGGCTTCACGCTGCAATATGAAATGTCATACACCAACATTCTGAATATGTTGGATCTGGCAGGGATTCCACTGCTGGCGGCAGAACGTGGCGATACATTGTCTCCGATTTTGTTTGCAGGTGGTCCTTGTGTCTGCAATCCAGAACCAATTGCAGATTTCTTTGATTTGTTCATTCTGGGAGAGGGAGAAGAAGTCAATCTGGAATTGATGGCACTGTATGCGGAGATGAAGCAGCAGGGTGCAGATAAGCAGACTTTTCTGAAAGCAGCGGCAAAAATAAAAGGCGTTTATGTGCCGTCTTTTTACGACATACAGTATCACGAAGATGGGACAATCGCTGCGGTCAGCAGTAAAAATGGTGCGCCGGAACGAGTGCAGAAGCGCATCATCTCGGATATGAATCGGGTATATTATCCGGATGGTTTTGTAGTACCGTATACCGAAATTGTACATGACCGTGCAGTACAGGAAGTGTTGCGTGGTTGCATCCGAGGGTGTCGATTCTGTCAGGCTGGGTTTATTTACCGTCCATTTCGGGAAAAAGCAGCCGATGTCGTCTGTCAACAGGCAGAACAGATTTGCCGACAGACGGGTTACGACGAACTGTCGCTTTCTTCACTCAGTACCAGTGACCACAGCGAATTGGAAACCATACTAAACGAATTGTTGACGTATACAGAAGAACGGCGGATTACGATGAGTCTGCCCTCTCTTCGTGTGGACAATTTTTCGGAAGAACTGATGGAAAAGGTGAAGCGCATCCGGAAAAGTGGTCTGACATTTGCACCGGAAGCAGGGACACAACGCTTGCGAGATGTGATCAATAAAAACGTGACAGAAGAAGAAATTCTGCGTGCAGCAGATATTGCCTTTTCCGGCGGCTATTTTCATGTGAAATTATACTTTATGATGGGATTGCCAACAGAAACATTGGAAGATGTTGCTGGCATTGCAGAGCTGGCAGAAAAGATCATCGGGCGTTATTTTGCTGGTGGCAAGCGTCCAAAAGGAAAAGGCGTGGAGATTTCAATCAGTGTTGCAACGTTTGTCCCGAAGCCACACACACCGTTTATGTTTGTTCCACAGGCAACGGCGGAAGAAATTCAGGAAAAACAGGCACACTTGATTTCCAGCATTCCGAAACGAGATGCGAAGCGCATTAAAATCAGCTGGAATGACCAGCGCATCAGTCTTCTGGAAGCGACGTTGGCGAGAGGCGATCGCCGCCTTGGTCAAGTGATTTTGCAGGCGTGGAAAAATGGAAGCCGATTTGACAGTTGGAGTGATCGCTTCTGCTGGGAGAACTGGGAGAAGGCGTTTGCAGCCTGTGGGTTGGATCCGGCATTCTATGCCAATCGGGAACGGACGGGTACAGAAATTCTCCCTTGGGATCATCTGGATTATATGGTGGACAAGTCCTTCCTGATACAAGAATACGAACGGGCAAAGCAAGAAAAAACAACGCCGCATTGCCGGCAGGCTTGTGCAGGCTGTGGCGTGAATCGTGAAGTGGGGAGGCGTTGCTTTTGAAAACAACATTGCGATTCCGGTTTGCCAAAACCGGCAGGGCAAAATATATTTCCCATCTTGATTTAGTACGCTGTGTCCAGCGTGCCGTGCGGCGATCCGGTCTGCCAGTCCATTATAGTGCAGGCTTTCATCCACATATGGAAGCGGTATTTGCTTCGGCATTGCCGTTGGGAATGGAAAGTGTGGGAGAAGTGTTGGAAATTCAATTTGAAGAGCCAATTGCACCGGAGCAGGCAAAAGCACAACTGCAACAAGCCCTGCCGGAGGGAATGCAGTTATTAGATGGATACACGCCAGTGCATAAAATGGGAGAGCTTGCTTATGTCCAGTATCGTGTGACATTGCCCTGTACAGAACCGGAAAACCTGCTTGCAAAATGGCAGCTGTTTTTACAGCAGCCGTCTTGTCTGATTGAAAAAAAGACAAAACGAGGTGTGCGCACAGTGGACTTGCTGCCGCAAATTGATTGTCGGTCAGCAGAAGCACAGACACAGGCATTGCAATTTGTCTGGATGCTTTCTATCGGACAGCCGGAAAGCGTCAATCCCATGCTGATTTTGCAGGCGTTCTGTGATTTTGCCGGTTGCGAAGCAGAAAATCCGGCAATTTGCCGCCTACAACTGTACACAAAAGAAAAAACTGAATTTTTTTGAAAAAAACACTTGCATTTTCTGAAAAAGTGTGCTATGATAAAAAGGCATTTGAAATCCGTCTGTCTGTTCCGGATGACAGACGAGGTTAATGCCAGTAACGACATTAAATCGGACAGTCCGCTGACGGGAACGATTTCCGGAGGTATTATACCGTTCTGC
>CAYNPC010000005.1:0-2275 GCA_964399025.1 uncultured Ruminococcus sp.
TCCCCCATTCTGTCCACAGAAGTCAAACCAATTAGTCTACCTGCGTTACTGTGATGGAGAAACCAAAGTTGGTGTTGAGATTGTACGTGTTAGTGTCACTATCTCCCGGCTTCAGACCACTGCCAGCTGTAACTTTACTCAGAACAGTTTTCTTAGCGTTAGTATTGATATCCGAAATAGCAGTTCCCACTATTCCATTATCAGCTCCAGCATCAGCAGCCAGATCGCCAAGCAGTGTGTCTGCTCTGTTCATAGTAGTTCCAGAGTTTTCTCCTTCTGTTTCAAATGCCCATTCCCAAGTGAGATTGAAACTGCTAATCTCCGTAGTGGAAAGATCAGTATTTGCCTTGTAAGTTGTGTTCTTGAATGATGTATTCAAATCCGAAACAACCTTATCCAAGCTGCCCTTAACTGTCTTTGTCGTTCCGTCAGATGCTTTGTACGTCATCGTGTACACAATCGGATAGTAGGTGCTGGATGTAGTGAACACGTCACTTGCAGTTCTCTTGTTCGTTGTCATGTCAGCATACGTACCTGTGCTGAGCCAAACATCACTTGCACCTTCATTTACGGAGAACGAAATCGCCACGTCAACTTCTGGTGTGCCTGTTACGCCAAATGACAAACCAGTACTGTCACTCTTTGTACCAGGAGCGACTACCTTCTTGGTATCACTCGACTTAACTGTCAAACCAGTAGTTTCCTCACCACCAGGGGTGTTGCCACCAGATTTACTCAAATAGGTCGTCGAAAACAGCGTACCTTCCGCCTTTACAACTACGCCGAATTTTGCCACACGGGCTGAGTCGGATGCGGAACCGGTTGTTACGTACTTTGCAAATGTGCCGGACACGATGCTTGTGGAGAGCAGGGTCGCAATCAGCAAGCCACCAGCCACTCTCATTGTCTTGTTTGTCTTGTTTCCTTTCATCTCCAAAACTCCTTTCGTCATTTTATACCTTTGATTTCTGCCTGCTGTGTTGCCACGCCAACAGAGAGTATAAAAATGTTATCTATTCGTCCCCGATGTGGCTCGAAGAAGAATCGTAAATTATTGTGCCGTGTGACTGTCTTCTTTTTCCGTTTCCGTCTCTTCCTGCTTCGACTTCAGGGCTTCCAGCTCTGCCAACAGAGCCGCTGTGTCCTGCTGATTGCTCTTCTCAAACTGCCGCCGCCGAATCAAGTCAAACCCAACCAGCAACACCAATGGCAGAATGACACAAATCACAAGACCCGTTGTCGTCTGCATGAACATGGCAATGTTCCCTGCGCCGTGGATTTTCATCTTGTACATGCCAACCAGATTTTCACTCGGAACAAGTGTCTGATCTTCTGCGTTGTTGGCATCACCCTTTGTGCGGAATGAAATCGTATCGCCTTCGCTGACAATCTCCGTCACTCTATGCGTCAGGACACTGCTGCCAGTACTCTCCGGATCGAAGAAAGCAATGATGTCACCAACCTGTACGTCCGTGTCTTCTACTTGCTTTACAACAATCAAGTCGCCGCTGCTGATGGTGGTCTCCATCGATCCCGTCAGAACAATCAGCGGACTGTAACCGCCGAAGTGCGGCACTTCCTCCTGATTCGTATAGCTCTTGACAATCAACGTGATATTGATGAACAGAATCGGAATCAGGATGACGCACAGAACTGCGCCAAGGAGTGTCATGACCTTGTGGGAAGTTGTGCTTTTGGTGTGGTTTTTTTCTACATGTTCCATTGTTGTAATCCCTTTCTCATGCAATGCCCTATCATTATATTATGCAAAACGTAATAAAATGACAATCTGCATCCGTATCGTTTGTAATATCTATTTTACCACATTCCCACCGTTTTGTCAATCTTTTTTCACGAAAAAGACTGTAGAAAAACAAAAAACTACAAAATGCCCGTCTGCGTATCGATCGCTTGGCAAACTGGTATTCTGGTTAAAATGGATGGCGGATGAGGGCTTTTGTCAAGAATTGCCCTTTAAGAAAAACCGGATAATATGTTTCTCTTACAAAAAGTATTATAACATATTTTTATTCATCCGTCAAGCATTTTTTTTTTGAAAAAGTGTTACAAAGAGTGAACGAATTCTTTGTTCCTGTTTTGTGCACCTTGTATAAAAATGTCAGAAATTCGCTATTTCTATCAGATTTGTGATGTATTAAATCCAATTCTAACAAATTCACGAGTTGGTCATAGAGAGGGTTAGGTGGCACACATCTGTAGACAAATTCCACGCCAAGAACAATTTCCGCAAACGTCTTTCATTTTCCCGACATCA
>CAYNPC010000005.1:2375-18401 GCA_964399025.1 uncultured Ruminococcus sp.
ACAAATTCCACGCCAAGAACAATTTCCGCAAACGTCTTTCATTTTCCCGACATCAATGATGGCTTCTCGTGCCGTGGTGAAAAATTCCTTAGCGGAAAGGCAATCGCCATCGGAAAAGCCACAAAGCTCCATGACTGCCTTATCCAGTGCCGCAACGCTGTCGTCACAGTGAATACAGTCCTCACCTTGCAGATTGGGACATTTTGCACAAAGCATATCCGCTCTGGAGACAACCTGTAAGGTCGGGTTCGTTTTCAGCCCTGCAATGGTTTCGTACATATTCTTTGTAAATGCCGCACTATACCCATTCCCTACAAAAAACTGAATGCAGAGGGCATGGTGTGGACGAAGGAAAAACTTTATCATGTTAAGACCTCGCTTTCTCAATCAATTCTCTTGCGCTGTATTCTTTTTTATCGTAATCAATCTCAAAATAATCCAGAACTGCTTTCATATCATCCTGCATAGAAAGAAATACATCCAGTAGCCGGTATGGTTTTTCTTCCAGCTGCCATTCTTTCAGCCCAAGATAATAGAAATACTTGTTTTCCTCGTTGATGAAAAACGGCACAATTTCATTCGCCAGACAGAGTTTCAGCATCAGCAACCGTCCGATTCGCCCGTTTCCATCATAGAACGGATGAATTTTTTCAAATCTGGCGTGAAATTCTGCAACGTCATACAACGTCATTTCTGATTTCTGATTGACCGCTTGCAGAAGCATCTGCATTTGTTCCGGTACTGCCTCCGGCGCAGTTGTCGTGACTGCACCTACTTCGTTGCGGTAGCGTTTATAGTCACCTATTACAGCATCATCCCCTGCTACGACACTGCCTTTTAATGTGCGATGCAAGTCCTTAATATATGCCTCTGTCAGCGGTTCAAAAACAGTATCCAGAATCCGGTCGAAGCAACGAAAATGATTGACGGTCTCAAAAAGATCATTTACGTGCACAACGCCCTCCACGGTGCTTGTATCAAAAAGATATCTCGTCTGTTCATGTGAGAGATGGCTCCCCTCAATATGATTCGAGTTGTATGTGAAATCAACCTGCATCTTGTGATAAATCCCGCCACTGATTTTCTGCCGCTTTTCCGCCTGCAACGTTGGCAATAACGCCCTTTTTTCCATAGTGATAACCTCCTGAACTCCGTTGTTTTCCCCATTATATCATACCCCTATCAAAAAAGCAAGGAAATGCTTGACAGGAAAATTGCATTATGATATACTAAAATTAGTCAACATTTTGCAGATAAAATAGCAAATGTGCGAAATTTGAAAGGAGCTTGCTTATGAAAAAACCACGTTTTCGGAAAGCAGTGGCACTTTTGCTCTCCAGCGCAATGCTGCTGACAACCGCTGCATTCCTCCCATCCGCATCCATCCAGACAGAAGCCGCCAGCAAAACTCGTGTTTCTGTCCACGACCCTTCCATCTTCAAGGCAGAAGACGGCACGTATTACGTTTTTGGTTCACACATTGACGCTGCCAAAACAACAGACTTACAGAACTGGACTTCTTTCACCAATGGTTATACCACAACCAACAACGCAGAATTTGGTGATCTTTCGCAGAATCTGGAGAAAGCGTTCGCTTGGGCAGGAGAAGATCTGGAAGATTGTGAGGGCGGTTACGCTGTTTGGGCACCGGATGTCATCTGGAATCCGGATTACATCAACGAAGATGGAACAACCGGTGCATACCTCATGTATTTCTGTACCTCGTCCACTTATAAGCGGTCTGTTATCGGTTTTGCCGCTTCGCAGACGGTAGAAGGGCCTTACACGTTTGTGGACACGCTGATTTATTCTGGTTTTACCGACAATGACAGCTACGTGACCAGCACCACCAAAAACGTCAACAAAAATTACACCAGCACCAACGTAGATGAGCTGATTGCTGCTGGTGAAGTGACCTATAACAGCAATTGGTTCAACAATCACGATTACAACAACGGTCTTTACCCGAATGCCATTGACCCCACGATTTACTATGACACTGATGGCAAAATGTATATGTGCTATGGTTCTTGGTCAGGCGGCATTTTTTCCTTGGAAATTGATCCGACAACTGGACAGTGTATCCATCCCGAAACCGGTACAACAGCAGATGGCAGAATGATTGACAGCTATTTTGGAACAAAAATTTCCGGCGGTTATTACAAATCCGGTGAAGGTCCATTCATGGAATACAACCCTGACACAGGATACTATTATTTATGGGTGACATATGGTGGTCTGGTGTCCGAAGGCGGTTATAATATGCGTGTGTTCCGTTCAGAA
Organism: uncultured Ruminococcus sp.; assembly: GCA_964399025.1. Classification (GTDB taxonomy): domain Bacteria; phylum Bacillota; class Clostridia; order Oscillospirales; family Ruminococcaceae; genus Ruminococcus_C. The sequence goes on from CAYNPC010000005.1 coordinate 4,659, forward strand.
TCTCCGACTGGTCCATTCTATGATGCTGCTGGCAATCCAGCGGTGCTCACTGCCAGCACAGATTTAGATAGTATTGGTCTGAAAGTAATGGGCAACTACAAATTCAGTTCGCTGGAAAAAGCTTACATGGCGTGCGGTCACAACTCCGTGTTGCGTGATGATGACGGTCAATGGTATCTGTTCTATCATGCTCGGTTCGATGATGGGACGGAATACCATGAACTGCGTGTTCACACGATGTATTTCAATGATGCTGGCTGGCCAGTTGTCTCCCCTTATGAGTACAGCGGCGATAAAATGGCAACTTACGGCTATGAAACAGCAGATATCGCCGGAGAATATGAATACATCAACCACGGCAATGCTACAGATGGAATCATCATCAACTATCAGACCATCACCCTCAGCACAGACGGTACTATCAGCGGTGCTGTAACTGGTACATGGTCACAAGCAGAAGATAGTGCAGAAGCTGTTATCACAATAGATGGACAACAGTATGATGGCTATTTCCTTGCGGCACAGGACGAAAATGGACAGGTCGTCATGTCCTTTACTGCTGTTGGCAGCAACAATCAGACCATTTGGGGTGCGCAGACAACGGCTTACACTGGGACAGAACGAAAAGCCTATGATTACACCAATTCTGACTATCAGCTTTTCTATGCGAAAGACACCGCCATTTCTTCCGGTGATACGGTATCCATCGGTGATACAGGTCTGCTCAGCGGCATTTCTTATTTTATCACCAACAAAGACAATGGCTTTGTACTTGACTTGATGAATGGTTTGGTGGATGATGGCACTACAATCCGGCAGTGGGAGAAGAATGGCAGCTTTGCACAACAATGGCGAATCATTTCAGAAGGCGAAGACAACAGTTGCCGCATCGTTTCTCTTGGCGATGAGTCCAAATGCGTTACGGTTTCCGATAATGGGGAACTTGTATTGCAAACCTACACTGGAGATGCAAACCAAATCTGGAAACTGACAAAGCAGGGAAAATATTATAGCATTACCACAAATGATAATCACGACGAGACACTCTGGGATATCACGCCGGTTTATCCCACTGTCAACAGCGGCATGTACACCATCCGAAACAAGAACAGCGGTTTATTCTTCTTGTCTATTGATGACAATCTTGTACAAGGTTCTGCACAACATTGGATTGTTACGGCATTAGAAGATGGCACTTACACGATTCAGGATACAGCTGGAAAAGCAATCACTGTAGAAAACGGTTCAGCTGAAAATGGCACCAACGTGATTCTATCTGACAACATCGAAAGTGATGCACAGAAATTCATCATTCGTTGCAATCAGGATGGTTCTTATTCATTCCTGAGTGTTGCTTCAGGTGGAGATGCTTGCTTGGATGTCTATGGCATTAGCACAGAGGATGGTGCAAACATCTGTCAGTGGTCATATTGGGGCGGAGATGGACAAGCGTTCATTCTCGAACCCACCATAACAGAAGGTATCCTTGGAGATGTCAATGCAGATGGTGTGTTTGACCTTGCTGATGTCGTTATGATGCAGAAATATCTGCTTGGCATGGGTTCTTTGACAGACTGGGATGCTGGTGATTTGTGCATGTATGGAACTATCAATGTTCTGGATTTATGCTTCATGAAACAGATGCTGCTGAAAAAGCAACAGCGTTGAACACCCCTATACTATTATAATATATATATATAAGATAATACAGAAGAGCGGAAACCCTTTGCAGGATCTCCGCTCTTTTTTAGGATGAATTTAAAATGAAAAAATCAATTATTGGAAACGTCTCACTAACTCTGAGATGGAATTGTCTTTTGTCGGCTGTCCAATTGCACTGAACTTCCAGACACCATTATAACGGTACAGCTCTCCAAATACCATTGCCGTCATATTGTCGTAGTGCTCCGACAAATTGTACTTGCAAAGTTCCTGTCCCTTGTCATCGCAGATGCGAATGAAGGCATTCTCAACCAAGCCGAAATGTTGTCTGCGCTCCTGTGCCTTGTAGATGTTGACTACAAAAATCAGCTTATCATAGCACTCCGGCAACCGTCTCAGATCAACCAGAATCTGTTCATCATCGCCATCGCCTTCGCCAGTCAGATTGTCTCCCATATGTTGGACTGCACCGCTCTTGTGTTTCAAGTTGCCGAAGTAAACAATGTCGCTCACATCTACCACTTTACCACCCTGACAGAGAAATGCAGAAGCGTCACAGTCGATATCCTGTGTGTTGTTCAGCAGAGACGAAAAGAAGCCACCTTTTTTGCGCACCTCATCCCAGCCAAGACCAACCATTACGCTGCTCAATGTGCCGCCGTCCTGCTTTTTCAGCTCAACTTTCTGTCCCTTTTGCAAATTTACTGACATGAATCAAACCCTCCTGTCTGTCGCCTTCCGTCTGGTTTGTTATACGTTTACACCAAAATTCAGGCAGAGCGCATGGAGACCGCCCTGGAAACCACTGCCGATGGCATTGAACTTCCATTCGCCATTGTTCCGGTAAATCTCGCCGACAACGACTGCTGTTTCGATGGAGAAGTCCTCACCCAGATCATACCGGATTACTTCGTTGCCAGTCACAGCATCCACGATGTGAATGTAAGCATTGCTAACCTGTCCGAAGTTCTGACGGCGTGTCTCTGCTTCGTAGATGGTTACAGTGAAGCTAATTCTGCTGACATTTGCCGGAATCTTGCTCAGGTCAACCTTGATGACTTCGTCGTCGCCTTCGCCTTCACCGGTTCGGTTGTCGCCCGTGTGCTCAACAGCACCAGAGCTGTGCTTGAGATTGCTGTAGAAAATGAAGTCAGAGTCTGACGACACTTTTCCGTTGTCTCCGCAAAGGAATGCGGATGCATCCAGATCGAAATCATAGCCGCCGTCATACTTGTTGGTGTCCCAACCCAGTCCGACGATGAGCTTTGACAGACCCGGATTACCCTTGGTCAGGTCTACTTTTTGTCCTTTTGATAAACTTACAGCCATTGTGTTTTCCTCCTAAATCTAAAATTATGATAATATGAATAGCAGGGTGTTTTGTGTACCCTGTTATTTGTTATGGTGCATTGCACGCAGTACCAGCTTCCGGACAACGTCAATCGGAATGACCAGAAATGCCAGTACAGCGCAAATCAGCCAAGAGCTTGCGCTCAGTCGTTCTACGCCCAATGCTGCGCCGCCGAACGTAATGAAGACAAACTGCATTGCAAAAATCAGCAGCATAATCAACAAGAAGCTCTTATTTCTACCGATGTTCTCGAATGGGTTGATGTGTGTGGTTCTGGCATTAAAGCCGTTGAACGTAATTCCCATCATAAACGTTGCAAACAAAGCAGACTTCAGATAAGTGACATCCACATCACCGAACAGATTCCGAATCGGTGCTACAAAAAGAATAGACAGACAGATAATCGTGATATAAAGTGCACTGATTAAAATCTCAATCAGCATTTCCTTGGAAATGATGCTGGCACTTCGTGGGATTGGTTTCTCCTGCATATACTCCTGCAACGTTGGTTCTGTTCCATATGCGATGGCTGCCAGCGTATCCATTGCCAGATTGACCATCAACAACTGGACAACTGTCATAATGACATTATAATCGCTGCCACCCAGCAACGGTCCAATGAAGCAGATTAATACGGCTGCAACATTGACAGTCAGCTGGAAAATCAAGAATTTCCGAATGCTCTTGAACATTGTTCTACCATAAAGAATCGCCTTTTCGATAGAAGCAAAGTTGTCATCCATAACTGTGATATCGCCAGCTTCCTTTGCGACTTCTGTACCACTACCCATTGCAAATCCAACGTCGGATTTTTTCAACGCTGGAGAGTCATTGACACCGTCGCCTGTCATACCAACGACATAATCCAATTCCTGTGCAATCTTGACGAGGCGGCTCTTATCCGTCGGCAACGCACGGGAAACAACCCGCAATCTTGGCAGCAGGGCTTTCAGTTCATCATCTGACTTTTCTGCCATCTCCGCAGAGGTCAGTGCAATATCATCATCACTGGTAAAGAGACCAGCTTCCTTTGCAATGGCAACAGCAGTTTCCTTCCGGTCACCAGTTACCATGACAACCTGTACACCAGCACACTGCACTTGACGAATGGCATCTGCTGCTTCTTTTCTGACATTATCCCGAATGCTGAGCAGACAAACAAGTGTAAGATCCCCATCTGCATGATCCCCCGCTGCTTTCGCAACAGCAAGCAACCGCATAGAACGAGATGCCTGCGCATCCATATAAGCCATCAACGCACGATGATCCGGCAACGGTCGTACTGTGCCAGTCGCATCGACATACTGCGTACAATGTTCAATAATCCGTTCTGGTGCGCCCTTGACGTAAGTTACCGTTGCGCCATTCTGGTTTACGGTTACGCTGGAACGCTTTTTGTTTGAGTCGAACGCATCAAAGCGAACGGCATCTTCTTTTCGAATTTTCCCCTCTGCGTGTTCTGCTTGCAGGAACGCCATCAAGGCTCTGTCTGTGCTGTTACCGCCGAGGATTTTGCCATCTGATGCAACGGCACTGTTGTTTAATCCAATGCCCTGTATCAGATCTGTTTGCAAGGAAGGAGCTGCTTCTGCAAACGCTGGGAATGGTTTTCCATCGCCTGTCACAACTTCCGCAACAGAAAGCTTTCCTTCTGTAATAGTACCGGTTTTGTCGCTGAACAAAATGCTCAAGCTGCCGGCAGTTTCCAGACCATTGATTTTCCGGACAAGGACATTATCTTTTGCCATACGCATACTCTGGAAAGAGAGCAGCAACGAAGTCAGCATTGGCAAACCTTCCGGCACTGCACAAACGATAATCGTAACAGCAACGGTAATGGCATCAATCAATACTCTTATCCATCCATAAATGCTGTCTGGGAGCGTGCCGCTAATCAGCAGCTTCGCCAAAATTCCGACAACAATGGCAATCGCACCAATGTAGCCGAACGTGGAAATCTGTTTTGCCAGCTTTCCAAGCTTGACCTGCAATGGAGTTTCTCTGGTATCTTCCTGTACTTCCAGCGAGAGCTTTCCGAACAGGGTCTTGTCACCAACTACCTTTACCTGTACATAGCCTTCGCCACCGCAGACGACAGTACCACGGTATACATAATGCTTGTTCAGGAGGTCGTTTGTGTCAATCTGCACATCGTCTGCGCCGGGGATTTTCTCTGCCTCTTCGGTTTCACCGTTCAGGGCTGCCTGATCTACCTTCAGTGCACCGTCTACAACGATACCATCTGCTGGAATTTTATCTCCTGCCTGAAGATACACAATGTCACCAACTACAACATCGCTGACGTGAATTTCCAGCAGCTTCCCGTCCCGAAGCACTTTTGCCTGCTCCTTGGACTCTACTTCTTCTTTCAGTGCAGTTGCTTTTCCCTCTTGTTTGCACTCACTGATAGAAGAAACGCCATTTGCGATGAGAATGGCAATGAAGACACCGAGTGGTTCAAACCATTCTGCTTGTCCCATCAGAAACAGCACAATCTGTATCACCATAGCGACCAGCAGAATCATAATCATCGGGTCTTTGAATCCATTCAGGACTTTCTTCCAGAGTGGTTCCGGTGGAATTTGCGTCAGCCGGTTGTCACCGTGCTTTTTTAAACTTTCTTCCACCTCTTGTTTGGACAATCCTTTTAAATTCACTAATATTCGCTCCTAACGTCCACATTCTATCTATGTGTTGATAAGAACTATTTTAACACAGATTCTCTACAAAGTCAATCTTTTTTTCGACAAAAATCGAAAAAATCTCTGCAAGTTCTCTCAATCGTTTCCCTTGCTTCTTCGGCAGACATGCTCAGTTCGCAACAAGCTGCATTGAAGTGACCACCGCCGCCGAACAGCTTACAGATTTCGTTCACGGAGTATGGTCCATTGCTGCGCATAGAGCAGCGCATTCTGCCATCCGGCAGTTCCCGAATGGTTGCACCAACCCGAACGCCTTCGGTCTGTTCCACCAAAGAATTGATGCCTTCCAGATCGGCATCCTGTACGCCGGCAGTTTCCAGATCTTTCAACAGAATGATACCTGTAACGACCTGATTGTCGCAGGTATAGTGAAAGCTGTCACGCAGAATGGATTCAATTTTCATTCTGCCCTTTGATTTGATAAACGTGTGCAGTCTACCGATGCGATAAATATCTGCGCCAGCCTTTGCCAGTGCGACTGCTGTTTCAAATGACTGAACGCTGGTGTCTGTTGTCCGGAAGCAAATTGTATCCGTTACCAGTGCTGTATAGAGGAAATTGGCGATTTCTTTTGTAATCGGAACACCCATTTCCAGAATCAGCTTATAGACAATTTCACTGCAAGCACCACAATCTGTCTCTACGTAGCGATACGTTGCCTCCGTAAAGGTGTTGTTGTGATGGTCAATGCAGAATGTGAAATGCTGATCACCATATACGCCAACCCGATGTGGGGAAGCGGAGTCAATGGCAATATAGGTCGGATTCTCCACAGCATCCATCGGCACAAGGTCTGTCATATAATGATGAATGGATGGGATTGGATCTTGTCCCACAACGTCACACTGCTTTCCCATTTCTCGCAATGCCAGTGCCAGCGCAAAAGCAGATCCGATACAGTCCCCATCCGGACGAATATGATAGACAATGCGATACGCATCATAATCGTGCAGTTTTGCTGCCATCTCCGAAATTGTAATATCCATTGTAATCAACCTTTCTCTTTTTATTTTAACCCAGATACGTTACATTATCCGTGTTATAATATTCCCAGCTGTCTGCCAATACCAGTCCTTCTCCGTAGTCTACCTGGTTGTTCTTGACGGAAATATCACTATACCAGCCATCCACGACATACATTCTACGACTGGTATCTTCCGCTCCATATGGCTGATCCATGTAGAGTGTGTTGTCAGTAAAACTGCAATGATATCCCCAACCATCTACCTGCTCATGCAATTCAAATGCTGCTACAATTTTCGGATTGCCGTTGCGGTAGCCGATATTGTCATGTACAGAAACGTCATTCCCAGCAATATCAATAAAACTGCCGGCGTAATTTTCACCGCTCATGCCGTCTCCATAGAACGTACAGCCATAAATTTCTGTTCCTGTGGTGTATTCTTTGACATCCACATGTTCTGCTGCTACATTCCGGAAGGTGCAATTTTTGACTGTGTTATAATCGCACTGATAATCAAAACCCGTTGTAGATTTGGCACTGCCGATATAAACACCTTCTCCATAGCCCGGTGTGACTTCTCCGGTATCATGAATATAACATGTGTCAATCGTACAGTCAGAACTGCCATCACGCAGGGCAATCGCTTCTGAACCGGTATGGGAAACTTCACAATTCCGGATAATCGTATGGCTGGAATGGTCAAGGACAATTCCCTTCTGCGCATAAGTGAAACAGATGTTTTCTACAATCCAGTAATCACCCTGCAAATGAAGCACATAACCAGAAGCGGTGTCGTTGCCGGTAAAGACAGGGGGATTTTCCGGATCAGCAGCTTTTAGCGTAATCGGCGCAGATTCTGTTCCGGCAGCAGCGGTATCAATTTTTTGTGCACCCCAGTAGGTTGTATAGTCATATGTGCCGGAAGCAACTGTGATAACATCGCCCGGCTGGGCATTTCGTACAGCGAGAAACAGCTCTTCTACATTGGTGACCAGAATTTCTTCTGTTTCGTTTTTGTCTGTCTGGAGTAGCGCATGCTTCATCTGACAAAGATCCAACACATTGAGCTGTCCGTCATCAACATAATCTGCGGCTTGCCAGTTTGCTAATGTCGCTTCTTTTCCAAGCAGCCACTGCTGCAAGATGACAACATCTGTGAGGTCGAATGCACCATCTGCATTCAAATCGCCTTTTTCAATGGTTTCTGCTTGCGCATTGACTGGAAATGGTTGCATCATCAGTAAAATACTTACTAAGAAAAGAGCTACTTTTCTCTTTTTTATCATAATATAACTCCTTATACAAGAGCGTACCCCAACCTGAAGTACGCTCTTTTTCTCTATCCAATCTCTGTCTGTTTTATCCAATCTGTTTAATCAATTCACTTGTCAGACGAACAGAATGTGCGATTGCCTTTTTCTCAAACTCCGGATAATCTACCACGGAACTGTTATCCGCCTTATCTGAAATGACACGGATAATCAAAAACGGCACGTCACTGCGGTAAGCCGCCTGTGCAATGGCAGCACCCTCCATTTCTGTGCATTCTCCGTCGAACTGTTCCAGAATCCACTTCTTTTTCGCACTGTCAGCGATAAACTGGTCGCCACTGACCACTCTGCCACGAAATACGCAAATGTCCGGATTGACAAGTTTGCACGCTTCTTCCGCAAGGTTAACCAGTCCAGCATCTGCCGGAAAAGCAACCGTATCCATCCCCGGAATCTGCCCATAAACATATGTTCCGAAACCAGTCGCATCTACATCATGCTGTACTGCATCCGTAGACAACACAACATCTCCAATGTTAATGTCATTGTCCAACGAACCAGCGATACCGGTGTTAATTAACGATGTTGCACCAAACAGATGAATCAACAACGCTGCACAAATCCCAGCATTGACTTTTCCAACGCCGGACTGTACCACAACAACCGGTACTTCATGCAATGTACCCTGATAAAATTGCATCCCTGCCCGTTCTGTAACGGTCACATTCTGCATCTGTTCCTTCAAACCCTGCACTTCACCGTGCATCGCACCAATAATACCAATCAACGATATTCCCTACTTTCCTTCGTAAGCAACAATGCTTTCTACATCGTAGCCCTTTAATTTTTCTCTGCCCTGCAAGTCTGTCAATTCAATCAGCGACAAAATCTTCACAACCTTGCCACCCAGCCGTTCTACCAGATTTACAGCCGCTTCCAATGTGCCACCAGTTGCAATCAAATCGTCAATGATGACCACTCGATCGCCCGGCTTCACAGAATCTGTGTGCAGCTCCACTTCTGCTGTCCCATATTCCAGCGCATAGCGTTCGGAAATGGTTTCTCTCGGCAATTTTCCTTTTTTGCGGACAAGTATCAAGCCTTTGTTTTCTGCATAAGCAACAGGGGCAGCAAAGAGGAACCCTCTTGCATCCAGACCAGCCACCAAGTCAAACGCAACGCCATCCAGTTTCTGCCGTAGCGCATCAATTGCTGCCTCAAAACCTTCTCCACTTTGAATCAGGGACGTAATGTCACGGAAGATAATGCCTTTCTCCGGAAAGTCAGGAATGTTTGTGATGTATTGCTTTAAATCTGCCATATTCGTTCACCTCATTAAATTTGTCTTTCTGCTTCTATTATACATCTAAAGTTCATCGCTGTCAATGATAAAATAAGACAACGTTGTCACACGCAAGCATTCAGCCATTGCTGCAAAAGAAAAACCAGCCCATTCAAAAGAACCGGCTGGTTTTTCCCTCTACTATTTTACTATTTTAAGGGGTTAGCGATTTAAGAGCGTTTCCGCCAGACTTTCACGCAGGTAAATCCGGCTGCGATTGCCAGAAGCAATGCGCCTGCTGCCTCATATACATAAATACCAGGACCGCCTGCGGACGGAATCGCATAAGTTGGTATTGGTGCGTCTGTTGCTTCAAATACGTACTGTGCACTGTTCCGTTGTACCTGAATATCGCTGCTGTATGTGTTGCTATTGTCTCGGCTTGCCAGCAAGATATATTGTGGTTTGGTATCCAGAACATATCCTTCCGGTGCTTCAACTTCTGTCACACAGTAAACGGTATCATACTTCATCCAGTTGTTTTCTTCATCTGTAGAGAAAATCACAGAACCACCGCTACCGGTAACACCTGTATGGACATCGCCTACCAACTCGAAAGAACCATCTTCCTGCTGAACGGCTTCCTGTACATTGTATGTCGCACCTGCCAGCGTCGTCATGATATCCTCTGCATCACGCTTTGTCAGTTTCAGACTTGCATGACCAGTTACGGCAATTGTTGCATTCAGGTTGTACGTAAAGCTGCTGTTTTCTACAACAGAATTGTTTCCCGGACTATAGCCATCCCAGTGCGCAACGTTGCTGATGGCAACACTTTGTCCCGGTACAGAATTGACTTTCGTGTTATATGTAATGATCAGTTCCTCGTTGTCGGGGACGGTCAGTTTCAGACACGTTTTCTCTTCTGTTTTTTCCAAGGCAATCTTGACATCTTCCACAACGTTTCCATTCTTGTCCGTGACCTTGATTGTCGGAACGTCGACCGTCAGAGACGAACTCATTTCATCCACCAACGTGATTTCATCTGTGTTATGCAACAGATCCTCATTGGCATCGTTGATAACGATTTTGAATGGAATGACGTAACCACTTGCTTCGCCGTTGATGCTCTTATTGATAACGTTCCGGTTGACAACCACTTCACCAGCACTGTCTTTTTCTACGACCTTGCCATCTTGATATGTGGTAACGGTATTGATGTATGTACCTTTCTTGACACCCATCAGCACCTCTTCATCCACAACCTTCAAAACAAGCTGAAAGTCAATGACACCGCCATCAACTGCCTTTGCATTGGCAATCTTCCACCGCAGTTCTCTCGTCTTACTATTGTAATAGTAAATGCAATAAGGAGAAGTTGCGTTAGAATACATCTTGTTCGGCTCTTCGTATCTGGTCCAGTCAGGATTATTTTCCAGTTCCGCAATTTCGACATTGTCGGCGGTTGGATTTGCACCACCATTGTTGTTGTGATACCACTGATTTCGGAAGAGAACAAGCTCCAGACCTTCTGGCAGCACATCGGACAACTCAATATCGCCCTGTAGATTGCCGTTCAAACAAGTCTCAATCTTGTATTCTACGTATGTACCACTCTCTGTAATCAACTGTTTTGTTCTGGTGGAGTCCATGTAGTTGCCATAAGCACCATTGTTTGCATAGCCCCAAAGGCAATTATATGTCTTTCCATCGTAGGTAAAGATTTGTGCAAGTGATTTCGAAGTAGCTTGTCGGCTGGTAAAGCTTTCGGTTACATTTTCGCTGGTTTCAACAAAACCAACATTTGCATCTGTCTGTTGATACAGACTGTTGCTGTAACTTTCTGTTTGGTTATAACTCGGATATTTTTGTACGCTTGTTTTTACGATGATATAGAGGATCTTGCCATCTGGAATCTCCATTTCTTGTGGGAATGTCACGTCCATATGGCCGTTTGCAACATCCCATGTTACTTCATAGCTACTCTCATCCAGCTTTTCGGAAGCAGCTGTTTCCAGAATATCAATAGAAGAATAAATGCCGTCAGAAGAGAGTTCCAGTGTTTCATCTGTAATGTAAATGCCGACCAAAGAGCTATCAGAATCTGCATCGCCTTCCACTAACTTGTGGTTGCTGCCATTCACCTGATCTCGGATGACCGCACCAGCTGGGATATCTGTACCAGCAAGCTTGATGCCCCAGTACACAGAACCCTTGCTCCAATCCTCCGTTGCATCAGAGGCTGCTCTGTCAAAATACCAAGCTTGCTTGGTCGTTTGGAAGCTGGAAGAAGTCGAGGCTTTCAATGTAACACTGACATTCAGACCGTTTAACAGATATGCGGCGTTACCCGAACCGTAGACAGTACCAGTCATATTGAATTGGTTGCTGACACTGATATATGCTGCTGTGCCGTCGTAGTTGACTCTTGTGTAGTACGTTAATACATAAGCGTGTTTTCCTGTTAATCCCAGCTTATCTAACGTGAACTGGAAGGAAGTTTGACCGTCTATTTTCAGCCAAGCTGTCTTTGTGATTGGTTCACTGATGGTGCCAAGATCAACTTGATTGTTATCGCTATCTCGTAGTGTTTCATCTTGTAGTGTATCGTATTCATCAATGCGAAGATAACCCGTATAGAGCATGTACTGTGCCAGTGTATCTTGCAGAGATACGGCGTGAACATCCAGTTCACCATTCTGGTTGACGACAACCCGATACTTGTAATCATTTCTCTTGAGATCAAAGCTTGTAGTGGAATCGGTTGTGAAATCGCTGTTATAGACATCGCCACTCATCTGAATGGTTTCTGGCTTCGTTTGCTGCACACCGTTGTACTTTTGTTCCCAGACACTGTAGGAGATATCGGTAAAGCAGTTATAAGCATCTTTGTTTCCTGAGTTCGGGCTCATCGTAACACCAGGCGTATTATCGTAGAGCGTCGCACGGTTGGTCAATCTGAAATAGCCATTCGCTGAAGTGTATAGAGAATCATTTACTGTTACTGTGTAGACAAGTGTTTTTACAGTGCCCGGCGCAAAATCGCCAACGGGACAAGTGAAATCATTGGAAAGTTCTTTGCCATTTGAGTTGGTGGTTGTAATCGTAACATCATTGCTACTAATCTTTGTGTATTGTCCTGCGTTTTCTAATTTCTGCCGATTTTCTTCTGTAGTGGCATCGCCATTATACAGATAGAATGAATCCGCATTAAAGGTTGCATCCACATGTGTTAAATCTTTTCCGCTGGCAAAAAAGTCATAGATTTTCAGGTTATCCAGTGTATAGGTGTTAGAGCTGTTTGCTACTATCATGACTGCATAAGTGACTTTGCCACCAATGCCGTCATCATCTGCTACGTACGAAAGTTGCGTCTTTTTGAGTGAGGTAGAAGCTATTTCATTGAATGTCTGGGTATCACTGTCTCTCTCAATATCGTTGGAGTAGACAGTTGCCATATTCGTGAATGTCAGCTTGCTGCTACGATGCAAACCTGTATAAGCTGCTTTCAGTTTGACCTGATAGGTCAGCGTTCTGGTTTCTTTCGCTTTCATTGTGCCGATATTCCACGTCATGGTTTCGCCATCGTAACCAATCTCACCCGGTGCGTAGGAAGTTAACGTAGATGTTTCCTGTAAGCCACTGGTTGTATTGGTAATTTTAGCACTTGCTGCGTTTGTGGGCACACCGACAATGCTGTCGATGTATTGGTATGTAGCGGAATTTGTAAAAGCATCTTTTACTACGATGTTGTTCATATCGGTATCACCGGTCTGAACGGTCAGAGTATATTGCAATAAATCGTATCCGTCAGCTTGTTCGATGTAGGTTGCTTTGGATTTTGAAATATCAAGTGTTCCGTATTGGGATTCCCAATCGCCTGCTGTGTAGTCGATGTGAATGGTCAGATCACCGACATTCAGTGTACTATCCTTGACATAGTCCGCATCAATCGAAGCTTCCATACTCAGCGTACCAGACAATTGATGGGTTTCCGGCTGTTCATCCAACCAAGTCCGATCCAACGTTGCGACCATATAGCCGCTGTTCGTGGTAATCTCACCGACTTTCATGGAATTGGAATCCAGCACAGGTGACGTTTTGGAATCGTCTGCTTTCTGCATCCAATCTGGCAATGGGAAGTATAATTTGTAGTTAGAAGATTTGACATCTGTAATGTATACTTGATCATATTCGATATCGAGTCTGAGAGAATCATTTGCGTGAAGTGTAACGGAATCGGTTACTTCCGTCCATTCTGTAATAGCTGGTGTGACATCAGAACATTGATAGTAAAGCGTTTCAGAAGTAATGGTTGGATTATCGCCTTCGCTGGTTAAGATAAGTTTGTAGTTTGCACCAATCAGGTTCATTTCTTCGGCAAATGCTGCAACAGATGCGGTTTCTTCTGCTTGGTCTTCTACTTGTTCTTCTGCTTGTACTTCTTCTTCAACGACAATTGCAGTACTGGATGTGGCTGGTTCTGGGATAATTGCTGCGTTGGTATCTTC
>CAYNPC010000005.1:18501-25987 GCA_964399025.1 uncultured Ruminococcus sp.
GTGTTGGTATCATTGGTTTCTTGGGGATCATACGTTGACAGCCAGGTTTCTTCCTGATAATCCACACAGATTGTCAGATTGCCGACCTGTAAGATGCTGTCTGTTACGTTCTGGACGGAAAATCCGACGTTTGCGTACAGATTACCCGTCATGGTGGTTTCCGGCTGTGCATCCAGCCAGCTTGTTTCAAAACTTGCTACAAGATTGCCATCTTCTACGGTGACTGTACCAATTGCGGCATTGGTGCTATCTACCAAATCGGTTGTCTGCTCCAGCCCTTGCATCCATTCCGGTAAGGAATAAGACATCCGGCTGTTCGCCGCTTTGACATCCGCAACTGGTACATTCTCGTAAGCAAGTGCTATTTGCATCACATCGTTGCCGTGCAATACAACGTCGTCCGTGATTGCTGCCCAATCCGTCATTGCCGGAGAAATGTCCGGACACTGATAGGAAAGTGTCATATTCGTGATGGTAGCGTCATCGCCCTCTTCTGTCAGAACATACGTGTCAGGCGTTATGGAATCGGCTTCCGATTCATAGCAGCTATCATCATGAATATGTTCCTCATTGCCACAAACGGGCTGTTTCGTCATTGTAATTCCTGGCAACATCAAGAGGTAGGAGGTGATTACCATTACAACAGCTGTGATGATGCATCCGGTTGTGTAATACCATTTTCTATGCTTTCTGGTTCGTTCTTCCTGCTCTGGTTGGTAATCTTCTTCGTTTTTCCTACTTTTCTTGCTTGGTAATCCTGATTTCTGTTTCGTCATGTTCATCCTCCTCACACTAAAATGTAAGACTTCTTTATTTTTTATCACTGTCACTGTTGTTCTTCTGGAGAACATAGCCCATTGCGAACAGAATCAGTCCGCCGGATGAAAGTGCCAGAATCGGCCATTTCAGTTGACCGGTCTGCGGCAATCCTTGACTGGGCTTTGTGGTGACAATTGTTGTGGAGGAACCTGATGTACTCGTTATACTCGATAGGGATGAATCGGTAGTACTGGTTGTACTGAGATCAGAAGTGGAAGTTGTGGTGGTGGTGAGAAGTGGATCTGTGAGTGTAGTTTCTGGTGTGACGGTTGTGGTGATGGTTGGTACATCTGTAGTGACACGTTGCCGATTGGTTGTTGTGGTGTTGGTCGTCGTAGTAGTGGTGCTGCTTGGTACGATGGTATTATTTGATACCGCTGTCATACCAGTAGGACGTTCCATCTCAATTTTCGGAAAAACAATCAGGCTGTAATCCGTATCGCCATGATCGGTATCTACATAAGGCAAGGAAATCAACGAGGCAACCGGCGTATAAGTCGTGTCACCATCTATCATTTCCGCACCCACCAGCAGATACACACCTTCTTCCAGATTGTTAAAGCCAATCTTACCATTGCTGTCTGTAAAATCTTCTGCAACCGGTTCAATCTCATGCGCTTCCTTTTCTTGTTGCGCAATGTATTCTTCCAACGTCGTTGCAAAAGCAGTCAACTGACTGGCAGTGTCTTCTTCTATGTCATCAATTTCACTTGGCAGAAACCCGACATCGGCAAAGTCGGAAGCGATCGACATGCCACCGCCGACATTGTCTGCAATCAAATATAACTTGAACAGTTCTCCCACGATTGGTTTTTCCTCGATCTGGCAATCCAGAGTCAGGGAACACGGTGTTTCCTCTGCTTCCTTGTCATCGGCAGCGGCTGTCAGCGGCGAAATGCAAAACAACCCGACCAACGCACTCAGAAGCAACCCGCTCATTTTCAGAAAATTGGATTTCGTTTTCATTGTGACTCTCCTCCTTTCTTGTCGATTCTTTTCTTCGATTTCGCTTTGCATTTTCTGGGGTTGCTCGTGAAGAGGTATCCCATCATCAGCAAAACAATCGGAATGGCTGCGAATGGCGCAGCAAATATCGGTTCGATCTGAGAGGCATCTGCTGTTACGTGAAGTTCTTCCACATCTTCCGGAGAAGCAATGCGGTGACCACGTACCAACAAACGATGGGTGTTGACGCCGTACGGTGTGCAGGTGACCAATGTGCAGTAATCGTTTCCAGTTTGAATTTTTAGGTCGGAAATGTCTTCCGGCTCAACAATTTTAATTTGGTCAACTTCATACGTCAGCGTCTCACCCAAGGTGTACAATGTGAACGTATCTCCTTCCTCGAGTTGATCCAGCGCAGAAAATAACTTTGCTGATGGAAGCCCACGGTGTGCAAGTAGCACGCAGTGAGAACTTTCTCCCCCGACTGGTAGGGAAGATCCCGCCAAATGTCCTACACCGACCTGAAGCACTTCATCGCTTGTGCCATGGTAAATCGGCAAAGTACAATTGATTTTCGGGATATCGATATAGCTCATCAATCCGTCTTTTGCAATATCCAGTTGGGCGTTATATTCGGCTGTCTCCTCGTCACTCAGATCAAAACTTGTGCTTTTCTTCGCAAGGGTTTCATTATAAGCAACTGCGGCATCCAGAATCGATTGGCGTTCATCATCATCCAGATTGGAAGCTGCTTCCGTATACGTAGAAATCGCACCGGATTGCAACATAGTGTTGACGTAATTACTGACAGCAGGGTATAACAACAAGGAGAGCCCAAGGAGAAGTAAAAAAACGAGAATGATAGTGGATAATTTTTTTCGCATATGGTACGCTCCTTACTACTGTCGTGTTACGGTTTCGTGCAGTTGGATACTGTCTCCGCAGGGACTGCCCACAGAGGCAGTATGACAATTGCACTACTTAAGGGGAAAATTATGAAAAAGAAAGTTATTATGAAAAAAGCGAAATTTATTCGGCGTCAGCCTCTTCTTCTTTGCGAGCACGCTTCTTTGCTACCAGCATAACACCAGCTGCGGTTGCCAGCAGAGAACCAGCTACGTAGAAGACGGTGGTACCAATACCACCAGTTGACGGCAGGGTGTGGGTTGTCAGGTTCTCAACAAAGAGTTCGCAAACGCCATTTGCAGTGGAAGATTGCACACTTGCAGAGCTAATCTGATTGCCATCCTTGTCTTCGTATGTTACGGCGTAATCCCAACCGCATACCCAAGCAGCATTTGGCTTTTCAAATTTTACTTCCACATTGATGACATCATCAATCTTATCATAGCCAGTCGGTGCTTCGTACTCTGTGAGGGTGTATTCACCCGGTGCCAGACCATAGAACATGATGGAACCATCATCGCCACTGACTTCACCGATTACAGAACCGGCATCATTGCCATCTTTGCTTACACTCACGATGTTCATCGTGTTTTTCTTGCTATCTGCCTCATAGAGGACGTAATCCTGCTCATAAGAACCAGACTTGGATGCGCCGTCAATTGCAACATAGCTGTCATCCGTTGTGTTCTTATAGTACGTGCCGTTCTTTGCATCCTTTACATAGGTACCTTCAGATGTCATTGTGTACTTGACATTCTCCTTCAGGTAACGACCCACTGTGGAGGTGGTAGCACTGCCATTGTCTACCGGCGGGTCAGCGGTGAACGTACCGTCCTTCAGTTTGTAGTACTGGACAGTCTTTGCATCCTCCGTATCTTCTGCTGTTGCCTCATCCGATGCATAGCAAGTTGCGTTATACTTCGGGACGATTTCCAGATACTTCTCGACTGTCTGTTCATCCTCTGTTCCCTTGTTGAGAACGCCTGTGAGTTTGAACTTTGCACCGGTCAGGCGATTACCGTCACCGTCAACCTTTACAACGTCAATACCAGCGGTGTAAACGTAGACCGTATCGTCCGGTGTCTCATCCGTCGGATCTCCTGGATTATCAGGATTATCAGGATCACCAGGGTTTGGCTTGTCCGGATCACCAGGTGTTCCCTTTTCTTTATCTTCCGGTGTGCCTTCGTAGTTGTAGTTCGGGTTGTTGGAGTAGGTCAGGTTTGCAGTGTTCTTGTTCTCGTTCGTTGCACCAACTACAACATCTTCATCTACAGTTGCATCATATGTGATGACGATATCAGCACCTTCCAGTGACTTATACTGGTTCAGGAAATCCTTAAACACAATGGTAAAGCTGGTCGTACCGTCCTTGTTGTAAGTGACTTCCAACTCGTAGTACTTGCCTTTTGCAGTCGTATCGGTGGTTTGCTGCAACTCTTCACCATTAACAGTGATTTTCATGGAATTCTTCGTGTAAGTCATGCCTGCACTCATCTCATCGTTGACGACGTAGTAGTATCTGTTGTAGCCATCCATCTTCGGCACTTCGCTGATGAGCTTGAATGTGACCGTCTGGTCAATGGCAACTTCCTGATACTCGTGCAGAGACTCATCTACTTCTGTTGTATCCGGATCATCTGTACCGTACATGATGTACTTGTCAAGAACCGGTGCAGCAGATGACTTTGCTTCAATCTTGACACCCTTCTCGGAATTTGTACCGACCTTTGTCATGTACTTGGAGTATGTCAAGCCCTTGCCTTGGATGACTTCACTAACCATGTAGTAGCCATCTTCTACAGAGTTGAAGACATACTCAGCCTTTGTTGATGAGCTTGAGCCGCTTACCTGACGAGTCTGAATGGCAACGCCATCAGCAATATGCTCTTCCAGAAGTGCACCAACTGCTGTTGCAAACGCATCTACCTTTTCGGTATCTACCACGCCTGTTTTTTCGTCTGCATATGTTGCAACAATGCCTGCAACTTCACTTGCAGCTGTCCCCGTCATATTCTCAAAGTCTGCTTTCAACGGGTTCGCTTCGCCATTCTTCAACTTCTCACTTTTCAGTTCGTTGACCAGTTCTGCGCTGTAGTCATATACAGTCAAGCCATTTTCCTTGTAGACGATGCTTGCGCCCCAATCAATGTCGATCAGTGCACCTTCCTTCAGATCACCACTGAAGATCTGGTACAGGTTGTACTGACGGGTCATATCACCGGTCGGATCTTCTACCGTGATGTCCTGTCCTTCGTTACCGCTGTAGAACGCCAGACTGCTGGCATCCTCGGTGCTGACGACGGCTTCCTCGCCCCCGCTTGTCTCTTCTTCAGCGTATGCTGTGAATGCTGCCATACAACTCAGTGCCATACTGGTTGCCAATACACTTGCCATTGCCTTTCTCATTTTCGATGTTGCTTTCATCATTCATTCTTCCTTTCAAAATCTGTGGCATTGCCACGTAATTCATAGAATAGTTGGTTCATTTGAGCGTATATATTTCGCATTTTTTTGATTCCGTATCGCCTCCTTCGTCCGCAATACCGCTCGCCCCCTTTCAGTGGGATTTTTCATTTTATTTATGAGACCGTCCCGACCTTTTTCAATGGCCAGACACGGAGTGCAAGCTTTCCGACAAGTTGTTCTTCTGATACGCAGCCAATCTGACTGCTTCGGGAGTCAATGGAAACGCTTCGGTGGTCGCCCATTACAAAGATTTTTCCATCCGGCACTTGATACGGCATTTCCAGATCACATTCTCCCAGTGCTTTCTCTGTCAGATACGGTTCATCCAGTTTTTCATCATTGACATATACGGTACCATCTTCTTTGATGTCGATCCAATCTCCTTGAAACGCAATTGCACGTTTAATCAGGATTTTGTTGTTGTAGTAGAACGCAACCAAATCGCCTTGTTCGACGTTTGTATTCTTAAACAACACCACGATGTTACCATCTGTCAAGGTCGGACTCATGGACGTTCCGTAAATCTGCAAAACCGGCATCCAAAGGGTCACAATCAAAATCGCAATGGCGGCTGCAATTGCCAACAGCGAAAGCGTGCTGCGCAACGTCCTTCTGTAACGGAGTTTATATTTTTCTCGTCCTAATTCTTCTTCCAGCTGTTCTATGCTGGGGACTTGAGAGGGATCTCGTCTTGATTTTCTTATCATGGTTCATCCCTCATTCTTCTTTCGGGCAACCAGATCTTGAATGCCTTGCAAGTACTGTTCGCTTGCTGCCTGTGCATCTTCAAAAATATGATTGAGCCTGAGTGCTGCTTCGGCGATGTTGCCTGCCTCATTGAGCAAAATCTCACGATTCTTCAACTTTTCCTCTGCTTCGGCGAGCTGCTCTTTCAAAACGGCAACGTGTCGGCTCTGTTCCAGCAGCATCTCAATCAGCTCCAGACGGCTCAGCTTCCGCAATTCTTTGTCTGTCATATGGATCTCCTCCTCTTCCTGCAATCAAAATGATGTTACTCTATCTTTGGTTTTTGGTAGCGAATCTTTTTGGATACTTCAAAAATCGTAATCCCATGTTTGGTATACATCACTTCTGCTGTATTCCCATGCTGTAGGATTTGCCTGATTTTATCCATGTCAATGGATTTGTTCTGCATTGTCATAGCGACCCTTCCTTTCTATTGTATTCCGCATGATAAAAAAAGCAGGGTTAGAACAACACATTGTCATCGTTCTAACCCCGCTCGGTTCTTAGTACAGACCACTTACTGCACCGTGGCATTACGCTCCATTCAATTTTGTTATTTCTTCGTTATTTCTTCGGTTGGACGGCTTCTTCTTCATCGTCCTCTTTGTAGCGAATCTTTCTGCATACCTCCAAGATGGTGATCCCATTTTTGGTTTCCTTGACCTCGGCTGTATTGCCACGCTTCAGAATCTCCAGTATCTTCTTTTCATCCACAAAATTTTTCGTGTCATTCATATTGTTCTCCTTCCCGCCCATTCCATCATCACAGCTTTCATCTCCTATATCTCCTATTATAATAATAGGATGACATGAAGTATGCCACACAATCTGGAAAAAAATACGGAAAAACTTTTCCGTTCTGATTTTGCCGCTTGTATCTCACATCTGGATGATCGGCAATGTGTTTCCGTTGGAAACTGGCATTTAAATGTGAAACCGATTCACGGGGAATGCTGCCTAACTGATTTGTCATTTTCACTGTGTCTCATTGGAAGAAATCGTAATGTCACAATGGATGCCACATTTTTCTGGAAATCTGTTCTTCGTTCCTTCTATGCCTTTAGTATACTACATTTTCCACGATTTGTCATGCAAACCAACGTAAAATAGGCTTTTTTCGACGTGAACCTGATTTTGTTGGATACAACCGCCTTTGTCTGTTCTGTGCTGTTTCTGTGTCCAAAAATAGCAAAACCAAACAATTTTGATGTCACATTGTGTGACAGACGATGTGGAAAAAAATACGGAATGGAATCCGTTTTCATTCTTTCTTCTCTTTCCATGGTCTCAGTATACTACATTTCCCATGTTTTGTCATATGGTGCAACGTGAAAACCGCTTTTTTCGACGTGAACGTCTGAATCGGAGATAAAATCAGATTCTGATGTCACGTTCTGTGACACAAAATTCACGTCGTACTTCCGGAAGGGTACAGCGTTCTGTACCCTTTCAGAAGACGATTTCCGGATATTACCTTACAGATTTTCCGATGGGGATGATGTCACCGTTCGTCATTTCAAGAGAATCTGGTGTTCTCTTATAAATGTGTTTCATGGATACCAAATAAGACTTGTGCGCTCTCAGAAATCCTTTTCCGGAA
>CAYNPC010000006.1:0-11430 GCA_964399025.1 uncultured Ruminococcus sp.
CGAATACAACCGCAGACTGAGCAAGAAGTACGACCTGTTCTACTGGAAGGGGTACAAAATAACCATAGTAGCCTGATGCGCTGCCAATGCGCTGAGCTTTTCCTTTTCCGGAACAGGTGTCCGCCCTTCCATACGAGTCAAAATAACAGTCTGTGAAACATCCGGCAGC
Organism: uncultured Ruminococcus sp.; assembly: GCA_964399025.1. Classification (GTDB taxonomy): domain Bacteria; phylum Bacillota; class Clostridia; order Oscillospirales; family Ruminococcaceae; genus Ruminococcus_C. The sequence goes on from CAYNPC010000006.1 coordinate 170, forward strand.
GTATATTCCTTTTGCAAAGCTGCTGCGGCTGCCAGAAACGAGCTGACCCCCGGAACGACTTCATGTGCAATATGCCGTGCATCCAATGCATCCAGCTGCTCCCGAATTGCGCCATAAATAGAAGCATCTCCTGTGTGTACTCGCACCGTTGTTTTTCCCTGCGCCTCCGCCGTTTCCATTACAGTAAGCACCTCTTCTAATGTCATACCTGCACTGTCATAGACAACACTGTCCGGTTTCCGATCTGCCAGTACAGCTGGATTGACAAGTGAACCAGCATAAATAATAACGTCTGCCTGATCAATCAATCGCTTTCCTTTGATGGTCAGCAATTCCGGATCTCCAGCTCCAGCACCTACAAAATATACCATAATTTATTGCGCCCCCTTAATAATCAGCGTTGTAAAATAAGAATGATGCTCCAGTGTGGGTGTCCCAACGTATTCTTCCGGCATTCCTACATTGCAAAGCATTGTGGTATGTGACAGCAACTGCTTTTCCTCCAGAAGTGGAATCAGCCACGGCAACGCTCTGCCTGCTTTCATGAGCACCAGATTATCGAAACGTTCCAATGCCGCACGCACTTCCGCTTCTTTTGTTACAGTCGGCATGACCAGAAGAGATTCTTGATTCTCACAGAGACTACATTTTGCCTTGGCAGCACCCGCACAGAAAGACGGAATTCCGGCAACCACTGCGGTTTCGTAGCCCTGCTCTTCCAGCACTTTCCGCATATACGTAGCAGTGCTGTAAACAGAGACATCGCCCAACGTTACCATAGCAACAATTTTTCCATTGTCTAATTTTTCACCAATTGCCTGTAGTGCCTCCCCTTGCAATCGTTCGCAATAATCCGCTTGTAATTTCATCGGGAAGACCATTTCGATGGTTTCTGCGTTTGTCAAATCTGCCGCCTGTTCTGCAATCTGATAGGCGACTGACGATGCACCAACTTGTTTGACCGGTTTCACAATGACATCCGCTGTCTCTAACACCTGTTTTGCACGCAGTGTCATATCCATCGGATCACCTGCACCGACTCCCACTGCATAAAAAATTCCTTTTCTCATGCTTGCTCCTTTTTCGTCATGCAGGAAAACAATGTAACTGCATGGTTATTTTCCAACACGTGATAATTGCCGACCGGTCGGCTGTGCCCCACTGTAACTTGCACAACATCCAATTGGGGCATGTGCTGCAATTGTGTCATGCATTCTGCCTGTGTTTCCAAAGTGACGCTACTAACCACCAAGCGTACCGATTTTGGCAACGCCTTGATTTTTTCCAGCAAAGCAGGCAATGCACCACCGCTGCCACCAATGAAAACACAATCCGGTACCGGCAGCGTATCCAGAACCGTTTCCGCTCTGCCGGATACAATCGTAACGGTATCTGCTTGCAGATAGGCGCAATTTTTTTGTAGAATGTCCAAGGCTTCCAACTGGTATTCTACCGCATACACCTGCCCGAATGGACAACACTTCGCACAAGAAATGGAAACACTGCCCGTACCAGCACCGATGTCCCAAACTACACTATCCGGCTGCAATTGCAGTTTGCTCAGAATCACTGCACGTACTTCCTCTTTTGTCATTGGCGCACGGTTGCGCAAAAACGCACTATCCGGTAACAAAACAACCCCTCCGACGGAGTGTGGATGCGGATTTTTTACCGCTGTCACACAGAGCGCAGGATTTTCGATTGCGCAGAATTGTTCTGGTGTACCATGTAGCAGTTGTTCTGTTTCATAGGTCAAATCTGCGCCAACAAAGATTTCCGCATCTGATAAGCCATAGGACAACAGCGATGTGGCAATTTCTTTTACACCATCTTTCGCTGAGCAAAAAAAACAGGTCAATGCATTTTGTGTTACAGCGCAGGCAATGGAACCAGATGTATACGCTTTTCCATGCAAGCTACAAATTTTCACCTGCTCCATCGGCAAGCCAAATTTGCTACACAGCAATTGCAGCGAGCCAATTCCGGGAATCACTGTGATTTCCCAATCCGGATAGCGTTTCTGAATGGTATGATAAAAACTATAGAGCAATGGATCTCCAGAAACAAGAATGGCAATGGATTCCTGTTCCAGTAAATCCGGCAGCTGTTGCAATAACTGCGAAAGCCGTTTTAACGGCAATGTTTTTTTTGCCTGTATCATGGACAGAAAGCGTTCGGATGCGATCACACAATCTGCTCGTTCCAGCGTTTTTCTGGCAATCGGCAATAAATAATCCGGTTGTCCGCTCCCGCCACCAACCAGCCATAATTTATGTTGCATGGGTTCTCCACTCCTTTATGATGTTCGGCACAGCTGCCGTTTCTGCCAATGGCAGCTGTTGACTGCTCAGCAGAATCATGCCAATCTGTATCGTATTATGTGTTCGCTTCCGACAATTTTCACAGGCAGCTTCTGCAATCGTCTGCCACACAGTCGTTCCAAATGGCATCTTCTCCAATAGCTCTTGTCGGTGTGCTGTCGTTGCAGCGTTATAGAGTTGTTGAATCTGTTCTGTTGTTGCCCCTGCCAATGCAGCATGGGTGCAGATGACTTCTCGTTGTCCGCCTGCTGTATGGCTATGCAAATACATAATGTCCGCTGCCGGCTTGACCAGCTTTCCAGCCATTCCAACCAGTAAAACAGATCGCATTCCCATTTCTTCCGCACAATCCAACAAGTATCCAAGATAATTGCTGCACAGTACAATGCTGTTCGCATCCGGATACTGTTGTTTTAAATATGTCTCTCCACCGTATCCTGTCACAAAAGCGCAAGCGGTACCGTATTCTGCACGACACATCGAAAGCTCCAGCCGCAGCGATTCCCGTACAGCTTCTTCACTCATCGGGCGCACAACACCTGTTGTGCCGAGAATCGAAATGCCTCCTATAATGCCAAGTCGTGCATTAAATGTCCGTTCTGCAATTTGTTTGCCATCCGGCACAGAAATGGTGACAGTTGCCCCTCGTTCTCCGATTACAGAACGAACCGCTTCTGTGATCATCTTTCTGGGAACAGGATTGATGGCAGGTTCTCCTACTGGTATGGGCAGTCCCTTTCTGGTTACCGTTCCCACGCCATCGCCAGCACGAAATACAATCGAACCGTCTTCTGCCGCCACCTGTACTAGAGCACAAACCAGACAGCCATTTGTCTGATCTGGATCATCTCCGCCATCTTTCCGCACGCCACAGACGTAATCTGAAACCATCTCTATTGGCAGCAGCAGCGTTTTTCCGGATGGCAATGCGTAAGAAACTTGTTCTGGACAAACGCCATCTCTCTGCCATAACAAAGATGCCAATGCTGCCGCAGCGGCACAAACGCCTGTTGTATAACCTTCCCGCAGTGTCTTCATCGTTTTGCCGCCCATGTATCAATGATTTCATAAATGCGTGAGATATCCAGATGCTGCCGCAACGCATCTGCCAGAAAATCATATTGTTTTTCTTTTTCTTGCTGCAAATCAAACTGAATCGGTACATGTGAAACGCCTTTTTTCTCCTGTAATCTCTGCACTAAACTTTCAACAAAAGAGGAGGTATCGAAAATGCCGTGCAGATATGTGCCATATACGGTACCGTCTGCGCTGCAATATCCATTGCAAGTACCGTCTTGTCGTTTTGTAAAAGGCAATGCGGTATTGTTTGTTGTATCACCCATGTGCATTTCGTAACCGTTAATCGTACAACCGGAAAGCGATTGCAGCGTGCCAGAAAGCGAGCAAACTGTCCCCTGCACCTGACTGCGATGTTTTTCCTGACAAAATGTCGTTTCTACGTCCAGCAATCCCATACCACGCAATTGCCCCCCGTCTTCCACTCCATACGGATCGGAAATCTGCTTGCCCAACATCTGCAATCCACCACAGATTCCAAAGAGGAGACAACCTTTTTCGTGTCGTTTCAGAATTGCCGCCTCCAGACCGTTCTGTCGCATCCAACGCAAATCCTGCAACGTATTTTTCGTCCCCGGCAAAATAATCAAATCCGGTTCTCCCAGCTGCTTTGCAGACGTGACATAGCGGACGGAAACTCCTTCCATACAGTCAAATACCGCAAAATCTGTGAAATTAGAAATGCGTGGAAAACGAATCACTGCGATATCCAGCGCATCTGCTGCGGAAACGGTCTGTTGTGTCAACTGTTCCGCAAGGCTGTCTTCCTCTTCCAGATGCAACGGCAGATATGGCACGACCCCCAACACTGGCACGCCAGTCAACGTCTCCAGCATGGTCAGCCCACTCTCCAGAATACTGATATCTCCACGGAATTTGTTGATGACAATTCCTTGAATCCGACGGCGTTCTTCTTCTCGCAACAGCGCAATTGTACCATATAATGATGCAAAAACGCCGCCACGATCAATGTCACCAACCAGAATTACAGGCGCATCTGCAAGAGCTGCCATGCCCATATTGACAACGTCGACATCTCGCAAATTGATTTCTGCCGGACTGCCAGCACCCTCCAACACAATCATATCATATTCCGCCGCAAGTGCATCATACGCTTTCTGAATTTCCGGTATCAAAGTCTGTTTGTGCCGATAATATTCTTTTGCGGTCATGTTTCCATATACTTCCCCATTTACAATGACCTGCGAACCTGCTTCGCTGGTTGGTTTGAGCAGGATTGGATTCATGCGCACATCCGGCATAATGCCAGCTGCTTCCGCCTGCATAACCTGTGCCCGTCCCATTTCAAAACCGTCTGCTGTGATGTAGGAGTTGAGTGCCATATTCTGCGATTTGAACGGTGCTGTGCGCAAGCCGTCCTGATGAAAAATACGGCAAAGTCCAGCCGTAATGACACTTTTTCCGGCGGAAGACATGGTTCCCACCACCATAATGGATTTTGCCTGCATACAGATTCCCTCCTATGCTTGTAAGATTTCTTTCAGACACTGCAATAAAAATACATTCTCTTCCCGTTTGCGGACAGCTGCCCGATAATATGTCGCATCCAGCCCACAATAGTTGTCGCAATGCCGCAGTAAAATATGATAGGCTAACAGTCGTTCTGCCAAATCTGTGTGTTGTGTTGCACGGAAAAAGATAAAGTTTGCGTGAGGTTGCCAGACAGTCAACCCCAATGCACAAAGTCCTTCATAGAGAAATGTGGCTTCTGTTTGTAAAAATTGTCGGAATTGTTCCTGTACTGCCGTGTCCTGCAAAGCAGCACAGCCAGCTGCAATTGCCAATGTGTTGACTGCCCAAGGTTGTCCTTTTTCTCGAATCTGTGCAACTCGTCTGGTATCAGAACAGATTCCGTACCCCAACCGCAATCCCGGAATGGCGTAACGTTTCGTCAGTGATTTTAGAATCAACAGATTGTCATATTGTGTGAATTCCGATAGCATGGAAGTTGCTTCTGCTGTCGATGTCATATCACAGAAGCATTCATCCAGTAACACAAATATATGCTGTTGCTTTGCCAGCTGTAAAATGCGTTGCAAGAACACACGGGGTAACAATACCCCTGTTGGATTGTTCGGATTGCACAGCACCAGAAAATCATATTTTCCCGTCTGCAATTCCTCAAAAATCGCATCTGTCAATATAAAATCATCTGGCATCTGCCACGTTGTCACCTGACAACCCGTTTCTTCCAATGCGTTCTGATACTCCGAAAAAGTCGGCACAGGCAGCAACGCATGTTTTGGTTGTATCGTTCCAATCGCACGGAAAAGCACATCTGCACCACCATTTCCACAGACAATCTGTTCTGGTAAAATGTGATGGTAAGCAGCAATGGCTGCTATCAAAGTGCGCTGATTGGGTTCTGGATAGTGCTGCAACATGGGAATGGCATCCCGAATTGCTTTCTGTACCGATTCCGGCACACCAAACGGATTGATATTCGCCGAAAAGTCAATGATTTCTTTGCTGTGTAGCAACGCTTGTGCCGTATAAATATCCCCACCATGTGCGCTCATGCAAGCCACCCCCTATGAACCAGTGACAGCAAACCGGCAAATAAAATCGCAAATAGAACAGAGGCAACTATCATCATACGATTGGTTGTACGAATGTCCTGTGCGGTTGCCTGTCTTGTCGCATCCCCAATTGTTGGCTTTTCGACGGTTTTCCCGAAATAGATATGTGTCCCACCAAGTTGAATGCCCATTGCACCAGCTGCCACAGATTCTGTTTGTGCAGAGTTTGGGGACAAATGATTTTTGCGGTCACGTCGATAGATTTTGATAGCCTGTCTGCCATCCAGTGACAACAAAAAAGAAGCAGCGATCAAACACCATGCTGAAAGTCTTGCCGGAATCCAATTGCAAATATCATCCAATTTGGCAGAAGCTTTTCCGAGGTATTCATAGGTTTCGTTGCGATAGCCAACCATAGAATCCAACGTATTGACTGCCTTATAAAAAAAGCCAAGTGGCACGCCGCCCAGCAACAGGTAAAACAGGGGGGCGATTTCTCCGTCCGATGTGTTTTCTGCTACCGTTTCCACACAAGCTTTCACAACTTCCTCTTCGGAAAGTGTCTTTGTTTCCCTGCCAACCAGACCGGAAAGCTGCTTTCTGGCAAGCGGCAAATCGCCATTCTGCAATGCTCGATAGACTTTATTGCTCTCTGTAGACAGACAGCGTGCTGCTAATATCTGATACGCCCAGAACGTGTGCAGCACAAACCAGAGCCAGATTGCAATGCGATAGGCAATCCAGAGTACGAAAAGCGATCCCAACAAACTCATCAACGGCACGATAACTGCCAGTACACAGCCGGCTGAAAACAATCCTTTTTCTGTATGAGGAAAAAGGCGACGTAACAACCGTTCTCCAGCAGAAATGCACTTCCCAATCCAGACAACAGGATGTGGCATCCAGTACGGATCGCCAAAACAGAAATCCAACAGCATCCCCAGCAAGATACTTGCAATTATAAGCATCCGACACCGCCTATCTGCATAGACAAGCCGCAGAAAATGCGTTCTACTGTCTCTGCCTGCGTTGCCAGCATGATATTCATCCGCCCAACCGCTTCACGCCATTGCCGTTCCTCTGCGGAAACGGGCACCAATCCGCATCCCACTTCCTGTGTAATGAAAATGCAATGCTGCCATTTGGGATCTGTCACCCACTTCGCCCAGTTTTCCTGTGTTTCCATTGCCTGTGTCACCAATTCTTCTACATGATATAGAACCGGTTGTCCTGCCCAAGCAGAAATAGGCTGTTTCGCCAAATCAAAGACATCCTCTCTCCGCAAATTGTAACGACGCAATACATAGGGCAGCCGTCCCTGCGCATAACCGCCAATGATCAATTTCATCTCAGAATCCCCCCTAACATGGCAAAGCTCCCCAACCAGATTGTTTCACAAAGTACCAGAAAAAAACCAGCCAAATCGCCAGTAATCCCGCCGAACTGCTTCTTCTGCATTCTATAATAGCTGAAAAATGTCAACAACGCCGTTAGAACCGCAACCGCTGCCATCCAATGATAGACAAACAACAGTATCGCCGTCACACAGCAAGACAGGACAAGCAGTCCAACTGCAACATGTTTTCCAGCCTGCTCCCCGAACGTCTTTGCCAGAGAACTTGTCGGCGCACACGGGAACGTTGTCACGGAAATGCCACTCAAACAACGAGAAAGAAAAAATCCTCCCGTCAACAGCCCAATGCAAATACGATTCTGCTCCTGATAAATCTGCGCATAAGAAACCACTTGCACCAGAAGCACCAGAATTACGCTAAATACTGCAAATGGTCCACAGTTGGGATCTTTCAGAATGCGCAGTTTTTCTTCCATCGAACGACGAGAATAAAGTGCATCTGCGGTATCACAGAAGCCGTCCAGATGAATGCCACCGGTCACAATCACATTGCTCAACACTGCCAATCCTGCAAACAGAAATGCACTGCGATGTAGCAGTTGGCAAATCGTCCAGACACACCACAACACACCGCCACAGAGCAATCCCACAACTGGAAAAAATAACATCGCATGGCGCAGATTTTTTGCATTCCAGTTCAGACATTTTACAGGCAGTGTGCTGTACATCGAAAGTGCAATCAATAGCGATTCAAAATAAGATTGCATGAAACAAATCCGCCCCTTTCCATAAAATCGGAATCCCACTGCTGACTTCTATCACAATATCGGAATCAGCTGCCAATGCACAGTTTATCTTCCCTAACTGTTGCGCATACCGCTGCATCGCTGCATCCCGTGGTTTGCGGTCTGTAAAAATTTCGTTGCTTACAATAACAAGGGAATCCAAACGCTGCGAAAGTGCTGCGATTCCGTCCAGAATTTCATCTGCCGGATGTGCCTGTTGTTGTCCGAATTGTTCATTGGAGAGCAAATTGCTGACACACTCTAACAATCCACAACCGCCTGCTAGCAGTCGTTCGGCTGTCTGCCGCAACTGGTATGGCACTTCTATCGTCTGGAATCCTTTTCCAGCACGTTGCTGCTGATGTCGGGCAATCCGTGCAGCACATTCCGCATCCCAAACCTGCATCGTTGCAAAATAGTAACGTGGCTGTTTCTGACAGCAGACAGTCAGCCGTTCTGCCAGCTGTGATTTTCCACTGCCAGCGCCACCGGATAATAAAATCTGCATGGCTACCCCCTCTTCTTTTTTTGATATTGCTGGCACTGCTGCGCAAACTGCTGTGGAACGGCTGGATTAGATGGGAAATACCAGTGCGGAAACCCTGCGAGTACGGAACCATGTGATTGCACTTCAAACCATTCCTTTCCGGTTGGTCTGATTGCAAGAAATGCTGTGCCATTTTCTGTGCTATCTGCATAATGAAATCCGTGTGCTTTTACCTGCATTCCTTTTTTCCCCATCATTGTATTTTGCGCTGCGGTGAGGGTAAGATATCCAAACCGACAGAGTCGCTTCCCTATTGTGGCATGACCGGACAAAATTCCAGCCATAGGATAAGCATTTCCAGCAAGATCGGTCAGACTTTGTTGTAAGTACAAGAAGCCACCGCATTCTGCAAAAATTGGCATACCTTTTTCCGCCGCTGCTTGCAGGCTGTTGTGAAAAGACAGATTGCCACTCAGCTGTGGCAGATACAATTCCGGATATCCGCCCCCGAAATACAAACCATCCAGCTCCGGTGGCAAGGCGATATCTGTCAGTGGGGAAACCGGAATCAATTCGGCACCGCACTGCTCCAGCATCTGCAAATTCTCTGCATAATAAAAACAGAAAGCAGCATCTTTTGCGATACCCAACCGAAATTTTTTAGCAGGTGGGACAGGCTGCGGTGAAAATGGCAGCGGTACGGCTGTTGCAGCCAATTCTGACAATGCATCCAGTGCAATGGTTTCCTGCGCTGTTTTGCCGAGCAGGGCGATTTTTTCATCCAGATCTGCCACTTCCTCTGCTGTCAGCAAGCCAAGATGACGGCTGGGCAATTGCACTTCTGGCAAATCCGGCAGATATCCATAGACAGGCAGTCCTGTCTCTCGTTCAATGATTTCTTTATAATAAGAAACCATTCCTGTTCGGACACGATTGAGCAAAAAACCTTTGATTTGATGCTTCTCTTCCAGTTGCAGAAAGCCTTTGCAGATGGCTGCAACAGAACGTCCCATCTTCTGCGGATTCACCACTAACACAGTGGGGGCTTGCAGCCATTCTGCAACGGTATAAGCACTTGCTTCGGAAGTCTGTCCGATGCCATCATAAAAGCCCATAGCACCTTCTATCAGTGCCAAATCTGCATCCGTTGCCGTCTGCGTGACAAGTTGCTGTAATGCATCCTGCTGCAAAAAAAACGGGTCGGTATGATAGACTGGTCTTCCGGTTACTCGTGTGTGAAACATTGGATCAATATAATCTGGACCACTTTTATAACTCTGTACCCGAAGATGTCGCTGCCGGTATGCCGCCAACAGCGCAAGCATCATCGTTGTTTTGCCACTGTCACTGCTTGTTGCACTGAGTAGCAATCTGGGAATGGCTTTCATCTTCTGTCATTCCTCCACTTCTTCCAGAATCCAATGCTGTGCATTGTCTCCCGTGTGATTCTGAATGACGATATTGCCATCTGTATAAAATCCCGTTCCAGTTGCAGTGCCGGCTGTTGTTCCACGTGCTGCCAGACAAGCACTGCGATTGGTGCGGCAAGAGAAAAGCATTGTGCCATCTTCCTGCGGAATCAATACAAATGTTTGCGCTGCCGCATCAACTGGTAGATAAATTTCTGCATTGCAGCCACTGACTACGCCACCGCCCAGCTTTACAATATCTACTACACGGTTTGTTCCGTCTGAAGAACACATTGCATAAAGCCGATAGGAATTGCTTTCTGTATCGTAGACAATCCGGAATTGTTGTGCTGTTGTCCCATCTGCCTCTGCTTGAATCAAATTGGTTCCATTGGCATCTTTTCCATCTGAAACAGTCATATACAAACCACTTTTAGCATTCCGTAACCGGTATACACTGCCACTGTTGACCCCTTCTGTCTCTGCGCTTTCCGCATCGGTAGTACGCAGAACAACCGCATATTTTCCCATTTCTGCATATCGCTGTGCTACAAGGTTCATATCGTATGTCACATTGCCACGAAGCGGATCAGCAACCTGTACCGTTCCGGCATCCATATCATAACCAGTCAGTACCAGACAATGCTCCTGCTTGATCCATGTGACCGTCTGCGCATCCGGTGTCAACCAAGCACTGCCGGTCGAAGGAGCTTTCATGCTCATCGTTGCCCAGAAAATCACAGGTCTGCCCTCTGCCAGATAAGAGAACAAATCGGTAAAATTCGTTCCACTGATGTTCTCGGCATAGGAAGCATTTTTCTGCGCTGTAAAATAGGCATTGGCTGTGGCAACAATCGCAGGCGCATAGCAGCCATATCCGTAAGAGGTAGCCGGATCACCCGGAAATACATACTGGAAATCAGCCCCGTAGTAGATTTGATTCAAGGTATAGAATACCATTTTAGGCAGATATGTTTTTGCAATATCTGTTTTCTCAGCGGCAAAGCCATCATAGTTTAAGGCAATTGTCAATGCGGTGGCTTCGCATCCGGTCGGCAATGACGGATCGTCGTTTTGCAGAATACAGTCGACAGACAATTGCAGCGATGTCGGCAATGTTGTTGTAGTGGTCGTGGTCGTAGTTGATTCTATTGTGGTTGTCGTTGTTTCCGTCGTCGTTTCTGTGATAGACTCCGTTGTTGTCTCTGTTGTGGATTCTATTGCAGTTGTGGTTTCTGTTTCTGTTGTTGTATCCGGCGTTACTGTTGTAATTTCTGTTGTCGTTTCT
>CAYNPC010000006.1:11530-24485 GCA_964399025.1 uncultured Ruminococcus sp.
GTTGTTGTAATAGGTTGCGCCTGTTCCGTAACATAATCCGAAAAAGAAACCGTAATCAGACAAGCTGCCTGTTTCGCATAATACTCCAGCAACAGAACAGCATCTTCCACACTGATTACTGTATCCCGATTACAGTCTGCACAAAAGAATTGCTGTGGGGAGAGATTGTTCTCTAAGCCTGCCGATTGCTTGGCGTAAATCTCCAATACCAAAACGGCATCCTCTACACTGATGATACCATCATTGTTCAGGTCGCCCAGTGTCATATCCTCATCGTTCGGTTCTATGATTTCCGTTCCAGTCGTCGTTGTCACAGATTCTGTTTCCGTTTCCGTAGCTGTTTCTGTAGATGTCGTTGTTTCTTCTGTTGTCGTATATTCTGTCACAATTTCTTCCACCGTTTCTTCGGTGGAATCCGCCATAACCGGCAAATTGTTGCCACCGAACAACAGATAAGGAAATGACAATGGCAAAAGAATGCGGCTCCAGTTCTTTTGATTCATAGCAAAATCTCTCCTTCCGATCTCCTCTACAATAACAACCCCATATCCGCCTGCGGCAACAAGCGGCACAATGCCTGTATACTTTCTTCTGTTATCGCTATCCCGATTTTTTGCTTTGGCTGTACCATCTGTTTCTTATCTGTCACATAGAAGCAAATCCCCGTTTGCCCCACATAGTTTGCTGCCACCTGTAATACAAGTTGAATCCGCTGCGTATCTGCTGCTTTCACTTTGATGCAGAGACGACCTTGCCGAATACATTGCTGTAATTCTTCCATTGTCAGAACACTTTCACACAAGACAGAAACGCCATTTTCCTTCACAGAAAGCGTGCCACGACAGAATAGAATGGCATCTACTTCTAATTTCTTTCGCACTGCCTGATAGACAGATGGAAATACCACACAATCTACATTGCCTGTCATGTCCTCCGCTTGAAAAAAGCACATTCGTTCATTCCGTCTGGTCAGATGTGGTTTGACTTGCTGCACCAAACCAATCATACAAACAGTCGTTTGATCGGACAGGGATTGCAGACTTGCCGCAGAATGCGTATGCAACAACTGACAAAGATATTGTACCGGTTGCAATGGGTTTCCGGAAATGTACATCCCCGTTACAGCTCGTTCCATATGCAACAGTTCAGCCTGCGAAAATTCCGCCATTGGTTCCGGCATCAAATCTGGAAATGCATCCGCCTGTCCGGTAGAAAAAAGATTCATTTGTCCAGTGAGTTGTGTCGCTGCGGTTTCTTTGGCATTTGCCAACAATGTCTCATATTGTTGCAACATCTGCCGCCGGTTCCAGCCCAATCCATCCAGAGCACCACTCTGAATCAAGCTTTCCAACGCTCGCTTCTGTAATTCTACACCATGCATCCGTCGACAAAAATCCGGCAGTCCGGTAAATGCGCCATGCTTTTCCCGTTCCTTTTCTAATTTTTCAATCAATGGCATACCTACCCCTTTTACGGCAGTCAATCCAAACCGGATTCCCTCTTTTCCACAGGTAAACACGGCATGACTTTGATTGACATGCGGTGGTAAAACAGCGATGCCGGCTTTCTGACAGGCGGAAAGATAGGTCAACAGCTTCGGCGGATCATCCATTACACTGTTCATCAACGCTGCCATATAAGCAGAAAAATAATGGCATTTCAGATAGGCTGTCTGATATGCCAAATACGCATAAGCAACAGAATGAGATTTGTTGAATGCATAGGATGCAAAGCGGCTGATTTCATCAAAAATGGAAGTGGCAACCGCTTCTGATATGCCATTTTTCAATGCGCCGCAGCAAACGCCCTCCAATCCATACAGAAAAATTTGACGTTCCTGCTCCATCACATCCTGTTTCTTTTTGGACATTGCACGCCGCACAATATCGGCTCTACCATACGAATAACCTGCCAGCACACGACAGATTTCAATGACCTGTTCCTGATACACCATACAGCCATATGTCACTTCCAGAATTGGTTTTAATTTTGGATGTGCATAGACAATCTGGTCAGGATGCTTCCGGTTTTCCAGATATTGCGGAATGGAATCTCTTGGCCCCGGTCGATACAACGAAAGAGCTGCCGTCAGATCCTCCAGATTTTCCGGCTGCATCTGTATCAATACACGCCGCATTCCAGCACTTTCAAACTGAAAGACGCCCATCGTGTCTCCCTTTGCCATCATACGATAAACCGCTTCATCATGGATCGAAATTCGATGAATCGAAAAATCTGGTTCTGTCTGGCGAATCAACCGCACGCAGTCTCGAATAATCGTCAGGTTTCGTAAGCCGAGGAAATCAAATTTCAACAACCCAAGTTGTTCCAATGTTCCCATAGGGTATTGTGTTACGACAGTATCCTCATTTTTTTGCAATGGCACCATTTCCAACAGCGGCGTAGCGGAAATGATAACGCCTGCTGCATGGGTAGAAGCATGTCGTGGCATTCCCTCTATTTTTTTTGCCATATCCAGTAGCTTTTTGGCATTGGAATCTGTCTGATATCGCTGCTGCAATTCAGTATCTTCTTTCAATGTTTCTGCAATGGTGCAATGTGGGTCAATCTTTTTTGCGATACGGTCACAAAATGCATAGGGCATATGCAATGCTCGCCCGACATCCCGTACCGCCCCTCTTGCTTTCATCAGGTCGAACGTGATGATTTCTGTCACATGGTCTGCGCCATATTTGGAAATGACGTATTCCTTGACTGCCTGTCTGCCCTCAATACAGAAATCAATATCAAAGTCCGGCATACTGACACGTTCCGGATTTAGGAATCGTTCAAAGAGCAGATTATATGCAATCGGGTCAATTTCTGTAATGCCCATACAATAAGCGCAAAGGCTGCCTGCTCCTGACCCTCTACCCGGCCCAACCGGAATGTCATGCTGCTTTGCAAATGTCACATAATCCCACACAATGAGGAAATAATCAATATAGCCCATCTGTGTAATCACTGTTATTTCATGCTGTAGCCGTTGGGAGACGACTTCCGGTAATACTGTTCCATATCGCTTTTGTGCGCCTTTCTGACAGAGGTCAGCAAACAACGCTGCGTTATCGGTTACGCCATCCATAAAGAAAGCGGGCAAATGCACGTTCCCTGTTTCAAATGTGACATGACAGCGGTCAGCGATGCGTCTGGTATTGGTAATTGCTTCCGGCACGGCTGCAAACAGCTGTTGCATTTCCTGCGTGCTTTTCAGATAAAACATATCCGAACCGAACCGCATCGCATCTGGATCATCCACCGTTTTCCCCGTCTGAATACAGAGCAGCACCTGCTGCATTTCTGCTTCTTCTTTTGTCAGATAATGTGCATCATTCGTTGCAACCAACGGAATGCCTGTTTCCTTGGAAAGCTGATACAACAATGGCAAAATGCGTTGTTGTTCCGGCAAACCGTGATCCTGCACTTCCAGAAAATAAGAATCCTTCCCGAATAGTGCCTGATACCGCAAGGCTGTCTGCTTTGCCTGCTCGTAATCGTCCTCCAGCAACCGTTGTGAAATTTCTCCGGCAAGACAAGCTGAAAGACAAATCAAGCCCTCATGATATTGCGTCAACAATTCCCAGTCTACACGGGGTTTCTGATAAAATCCTTCTAAATATGCTTTGGAAACCAATTTCACCAGATTCTGATAACCTGTCTGATTTTCACACAACAACACCAGATGATAACGCCTTTTGTCAATCGGATGCACACGGTCAAATCTTGTCCGGTTGGCAACGTATACTTCACAACCGATAATCGGTTGCAAGCCAGCTTTCTGCGCTGCCTGATAAAAAGAAACGGCTGCGTACAAATTGCCGTGGTCAGTCAATGCAATTGCTGTCTGCCCCATAGATTTGACTTGCTCCATCATCTCCGGAATCCGGCAAGCACCATCCAGCAGGCTATATACACTGTGCACATGCAGATGCACAAATGATTCAGGTCTGATCTCCGGCATGAAAATGCAACTCCTTTGCGAGTAACGATAACTTCTGAAACCGATGGTTGACACCGGAACGGCTGATGGGAGGCTGCAACAGTTCCCCCAATTCTTTCAGGCTCAATTCTGGATTTTCGAGCCGCAATTCTGCCAATTCTTTTAAATCTGCTGGCAGGCTGTCCAATCCTTGTTTTTCTGCAATCCAACGAATTTCTGCCGTCTGCCGCATTGCAGCAGAGACAACTTTGTCAATATTGGCGGCATCACAATTCCGTACACGATTTGCTTTATTTCGCATATCTTTTTTGATTTTGATGTTCATCAAATCCAATGTGCATTGCTGTGCCCCCATAAATGTCAGGATATCTTCAATCTGTTCACTGTCTTTGATGTACAGGACAAACGCTTGCTTCCGCTGTAAAATATGACCTTTGATGCCAAGCAGTTGATGCAGGAAAATGCGCAGATCATTGCAAAGCGTTTCTGTAGGGGCAACAAATTCCATATGATAAGATTTGTTTGGATCCATAATGCTACCGCAGGTCAGAAAAACGCCGGCAAAAAATGCTGGCATACTGTTCTGTACCACATTGCGTAAATCAATCTGCCGGTCAGTCGGTTGAATGTGATATCGCTGACAGATGACGGCAATCTGCGCTGCATCTTGAATGGAAAAGCAATACAATCCCCCTCGTCCTCGTTCCGGTACAACCAATTGCGGCGGAACAGAAAACACTGTATGCAGCAGTTGCGGAAAAAGCGCAGCAACGGTTTCACTTTCACTTTGAAAACAAATATGTGATTCTGTAAACGTGCGGCTGTACAGCAGCATTCCGTATAGGCAAGCAAAAGACTGATCTTTGTCCAGAATGGTATTCTGCAACGCCTGCCGGACATCCTGTGAAAATGACATTGTACCAAAACTCCTTTCTGTCAATCGAAAAAAACACCGCCCTGCTTTGCCGCAAGGCGGTGTCATCACGCTTATGCCTCAGGGACGATCCTTTCCAATATCTCGATGTTGTTTAATCACACGCATCCCCTTCTCAATCAGATAATCGCCGATCAGCTCTGTGAAGGTAATCGAACGGTGTTTTCCGCCCGTGCAACCAAACGCAATCACCAAACGACTCTTTCCCTCTTGAATGTACAATGGAATCAGAAAGTCCAGTAAATCCTCTATCTTTTGCAGCAGCTCTTTGGATTGTGCAAACTGCATGACATAATCTCTGACACAAGCATCACAACCTGTCTGATGGCGCAATTCCGGAATATAGTACGGATTTGGAAGACACCGCACATCAAAAACAAGATCCGATTCAGTAGAAACGCCATACTTAAAACCGAACGAAGTCACTTTAATCGAAAGCGAATCAGAGCGATTTTCCAAAAAGATTTCCCGAATCTGTTCTTTCAACTGTGAAACCGTAAGATAAGAAGACTCAATATAGTAATCAGCAATCGTCTTCAACGGCATCAGCTGTTCCCGTTCAAATTCCAGTGCCTGGTGCAGACAACCATTGAATTTTTCATCCAACGGGTGCTTGCGACGTGTCTCTTTATAACGTTTGATGAGTACTTCGTCTTCTGCTTCGGTGTAAAGCAATTTTACATGCAAGTCCTGCTGTTCTTTCAATTTGCAAACGCAATCATACGCATCTGCAAACATCTCCCCAGAACGTAAATCAGCAGCAATCGCAATCTTCTCCAGCTTGTTTTCTGACTCCCTGCAAATTTCAACAAAGCGATGAATCAACTGCGGTGGCAGATTGTCAATGCAATAATACCCAATATCTTCCATAACATCCATCACGACGGACTTCCCAGAACCAGACATTCCTGTTACAACTACGACCTGCATGAATACTCCCTCCTGTTACTTTAAAATGACGGGTTCCAATTCCAGACAATAACCCGTTTTTTCCTTGACCGTTGCAATGACGAAATCACAAAGCTCCAGTACATCATGACACGTTGCGTGTCCTGTATTGACCACAAATCCAGCATGTTTTACACTGACTTGTGCATCGCCGACACTGGCACCTTTCAGACCGCATTGGTCAATTAAAAACGAGGCGTAATTGCCGACTGGTCGCTTAAATGTGCTGCCAGCACTCGGCAATTCCAAAGGC
Organism: uncultured Ruminococcus sp.; assembly: GCA_964399025.1. GTDB lineage: Bacteria > Bacillota > Clostridia > Oscillospirales > Ruminococcaceae > Ruminococcus_C. The sequence goes on from CAYNPC010000006.1 coordinate 17,606, forward strand.
TGTTTGGCTGCCCGTTGGTTTTTCAATTTTTGCATCTCCGCATGAATTTCCGCATAGCTGCCTTTCTGCAACTGCAATGTCACACCAGTTACAATCTGTTTTGTACCGGAAAACATACTGTGTCGGTAAGAAAACTGCAATTCCTCCAACGTTGCGGTACGGCATTCCCCTGTCTCTGTGAGATATTCTACGGACTGCACGACATTTTTCATTTCCTGTCCGTATGCGCCTGCATTCATATACACAGCACCACCAATTGTGCCCGGAATACCGGAAAGACATTCCATCCCTGTCAAAGAGGCTTCCAACGCAAACTTTCCAACGGTACTGAGTGTTGCACCTGCTTCGCAGAAGAGCGTTGTGTCATCCAGCAATCGGACAGCGGAAAATGCTCTGCCGATCTGCAATACAATGCCATCATAACCGGCATCTGCTGCCAGAATATTGCTTCCATTTCCCAGTACGACCCACGGCAACTGCTTCTGCTGACAAATTTGCAATACTGCCTGTAACGCTTCCCGACTGGAAATCTGTATCATTGCACGACAAGCACCGCCAATCCGAAATGTTGTATGCTTGGACAACAATTCCTGCGGCAGAAAATTACAATGATGTGTCTGACAGCACGCTGCAATGGCTTCTAATCCATCCATAGCATTTCCTCCTGTTTCTTGCATCAAAACGCATCATAATCCTTAATGACTTCTTTGGATTCCATATCCAACCCCAGATGATCCAGCAGATCCGCTGCTGCATTATAGCCCATTTTCTTCTGCCGGTTATTCATTGCTGCCACTTCCAGAATGACTGCCAGATTTCGACCCGGGCGTACCGGAATGGTCAGAGACGGCACCTTAACACCCAGCAACGAAACGAACTGCGTATCTACGCCCATTCTATCGTAAATCTTTTCTGGATTCCACTGTTCCATTTCTACAATCAGCTCAATCTTTTCTGTATTCTTAACAGCACCAATACCGAACAACCGACGAGCATTGATAATTCCAATGCCACGCAGCTCCAGAAAATGACGGATGTTATCCGGCGAACTGCCAACCAGACTGCTGTTGGAAACCTTCCGGATTTCTACGGCATCATCTGCAACCAGACGATGTCCACGCTTTACCAGCTCAATGGCAGTTTCACTCTTACCAACGCCACTTTCACCCGTAATGAAAACACCTTCGCCGTAGATCTCAATCAGAACACCATGTCTTGTGATACGCGGTGCCAGATTCAGATTCAAAAATGCAATCAGACCAGCGATAAAATTAGACGTACTTTCCTTGCTGCGCAACAGCGGAACAGAATACTTTTTCGCCAATTCCAGCATTTCTTCAAAATACGGCAACTCTCTTGAGATGACGAGTGCTGGAATCCGCTGAGAAAACAGCATATCCAAACGCTGTACCCGTGTTTCCTCGTCAATTGTGGAAAGATAGGCAAATTCCATTTTGCCGATAATCTGGATGCGCTCCGGATTGAAGTATTCATAAAAGCCCATCAGCTGCAAACCAGGACGTGTGACATCTGCCTCATCAATTTGAATTTCAGCAGCATCTTTCGGGGTGTAGATCGTTTCCAGCTTAAATTCCTGTATAATTTTTTCCAAAGAAACGGTAAATTTGCTTGCCATGTTGTTTTTCCACTCCTTTATTTCTCAATGACCACTGTCATGCTGCTGGCAGCTGCCTGCATTGCATCTGCCAAATCCTGCAATGCTTCATCCCGTGTGTCACTGAAATAATCCGTTTCACTGATGAAATTCCGGTCAGATTCCCGGAAAGACGGATAGGTAAAGTCCTGACAGATGGCAGCCGAGAAGCCTGCTTTTTCCAGCTCCTGAATGATAGCGGTCAGATAAGAAACGGTTGTGCTGCTATATGGTGACATCCATGGCTTACCGCCTTTTTCCTTCGAGTTGTCCAGCCATCTGCCGCTGCCGTCTTCCAGCTGAATACCAGCATCCCGATACAGTTCCGGGAACTGACAGTCATCCAGTGCGCTGATTGATGCATAGACAGCAAAGCCCTCTTCCTTTGCGATGCTGACAATCTGAGAAGCTGTCATACTACCAACGCAAACTTCTGTACCAGCAACATAGGAAACCGTAGAGGCATAATTCAACGTACCGCCCTCCGATTTCATCGGTACAATCACCGCTTTTTGGTCTGCACTGCTGCCCTGAACCTCGCTTAACGCTGCTCGGAACGATGCTTCGTCTTTCAAATCAGAAGCGGACAGCGTAACAGCATCATCCAGAGAAACAGAATTGGTGGTTGTATTGGCACTTTCTGCTTCTGTGGTTTCCGCCGTCTCTGTCTCTTCACTCTGTGCTTCTGTCGTTGTCACAACGGCAACGGCTTCCGATGCTTCCTGTGTGGTCGTTACGACAACGGTCGTTTCTGTTGTGGTTGCAACCGTCGTTGTTTCCTCTCCCGCTTCTGTTTCCTCTGTTTCCAATACCGTCAGATCCGTTACGACAGCAGAAAGATCCGTAGTAACGGCTTCTGTTGTCAGTGCGGTTGTCGTAGTGGCGACATTGTTGAGTTGTAAATCCGATTCGTTCTGTGCAGCATCATCCTTAATGAATGGCTTTGCAACACTATAACCGACGAAACCAACCAGACCAGCGGCTGCTACCATGACAACAGCTGATAAAATATTCCGTGTCGTGGATGATTTCATACTGCCTGTTTTGACTTTATATATTTTCGGTGATTTCTTCTTTTTCATCGTATTCCACTCCTATTTCTCATTTGATTTTCCTGCGTGTTAATTTGCTTTTGTCGATAACTGATGCAAGGAATCAATGACGGTTTTCAGATTTTCCTGCTTGAACAGATAACTGCCCACAACCAGATTGTCTGCACCAGCTGCAACGGCTTCCGGTGCCGTTTCTGCATTGATACCGCCATCCACCTGAATGACCGTCTGCAAGCCCTGTTCTGTGGCTGCTTTCCGCAGAAACCGTACTTTCTCCAGCATATCCCAGAGGAAAGACTGTCCGCCAAAACCCGGTTCTACTGTCATAACCAATACCGCTTCTACCTTTGACAGATAAGGCAACACTGCTTCCGCCGGCGTTGCTGGCTTGATCACGATACCAGCCGGAATGCCGCAAGCATGAATGGCATCAATCGTCTCTTGTGGGTCACTCAGACTCTCCAGATGAAAAGTAATGCCGTCCGCACCTGCTTCCGCAAAACGGGAAACGTAGCGCAGTGGGTTTGTAATCATCAGATGGACATCCAGAAACAGATTTGTCTTTTTCCGGATGGCAGAGAGAACGGGAATGCCGAATGAAATATTCTCCACAAAGATGCCATCCATTACATCAAAATGTAGCATATCCGTACCGCTCTGTTCCAGTTGTTCTGTGACTGCCGCTAAATGACACATATCTGCACTCAGAATGGACGCAGATGTTTTTATATTCTGCATGGTAAAAAACCGCCTCGCTTTACAAAATAACCGCAGAAATAACGCACTGCGCACTCGAAATGGTTGCATTTCCGCAGCCGTCATTTCCATCCTGTTCTCTCTTTATTATATCGAACTTTCTGCATTCCGTCAAGTCTTTTTCGCTCCGGAAAGTGTAAATGTTTCAAAGTTGCTGCTTTATAGCACTTCCAGTAAAATCAAGGTTGTATTATCCACTCCACCGGCATCCAATGCTGTTGTCATCAAACGTTGCGCCATATCATGTTCCCCACTGGCGAGAATCCGGTAAATTGTCAGATCATCGCACATATCCGTCAACCCATCGGAGCAAAGCAAAAACCGATAACCGCTGTAAATCTGGAATGGTGGTTGTGCTGCCATCGGCAGACCGTAATGTTTCTGATCGCCACCCAGAAATTGTGTCAGCTTGTTCCGGTCGCTGCTCAGTTCTGCTTCTTCTGGCGTATAAATACCAGTTTTCAACTTGTGATTCGCTAAGGTGTGGTCGCTGGTCAGCCGATACAAATCCGTTCCGTTGTACAGATAGATGCGGCTGTCTCCAATATAGAATGGGTAAACCATATTTTTCTGAAAACAAAGCATCGCCATCGTGGTACCACTGTTTCCGCCTTTCCGTTTCTGTGCCATTGTGTAAATGGTCTGATTGGCATCAGCAACGAATTTCTTTACGACAGATTCCAGTTCTTCCGCTTTGGAATGCATGATGGTTTTTCCATGCTTTTGCAGTACTTGCGTTGCCAGCGCAGAAGCCACTTCTCCGTAGGATTCGCCCCCCATGCCATCAAAAATCGCAAAAATCGGATGTCTTCGGGTGCTGCATTTTTCTGTCAGTCGGTACGGTTCCGACAAATCCGGATGATTCTTCCCATTGAAATAAAAATTGTCTTCATTGTTTGTACGTACTTTCCCCTGATCCGATAACACGGTTGCACGCAGCTTGTACACGGCAAACACTTCCTTTCTCTCTAACGTTTCCTATTCTAAAATTCTGATTTTCAAAGCAAAAGCCGCTGCATTTTGTGGCAACGGCTCTCTTTTTTGCTTAATCCTCTGAACTTACACTGTCATCGGATGCCATTGCAGATGACACTTCCGCTTCTACTTCTTCTGCTACAATCAACGGGTCTCCATCTGCTTCCTGTCCGATATCTGTTTTCGATTCTGTTTCTTCTTCTGACGGTTCTGTTTTTTTCGGTTCATACGGTGCACCACAATTCGGGCAGAAATTCTGTCCCTCCAGCATGGCATTGCCACAAGAACTACAAATTATGGCATCCTCCAACGCAGCGAGTGATTTTCTGCACTCCGCAATTTCAAGTTCGGCTTCTATGATCGAATTTGCCCATTCGATCCATTGTGCAGTATCAGCATCCTCGCCTTTTTCATATGCTTGGAAACACTGTTTGCCAATCTCCATGTATGCCTTTTCTTTGGTTTTTTCTGCGTCATGAATGCTCTTGTTCAGCTTCACTTTGGTTGCCAGCTTCTTGGAACCATTTCCAACATTCTTCGCCAGTTTGCTGACAGAATCGCCAGCCTTGTCCAATACTTCTTTCATTTCCATACGAAAACCACCTTATCTCCTGTCTGTTTTTTTACTCGTCTTCTTCCGTTTCTTCTTCGGTTTCCGTTGTTGTATCCTCGTCTTCCTCATCTGCATCGTCTTCGTCATCAGATGAAGATTCGCCTGTAATCAGTTTCTTCAGAGATTCCTCTGTTTCACCATCCCGGAATTGTCTTGCAACAATCAGGAAACGAGAGTTATCCTCATCGGAATAGCAGGTAGAAAGGGTCAACAACTGGTCGCCATATTTTACATCAATGACGTTGTCAATCATATTCATAGATTCCACCGTATTGATGTAATAATTGAAATGGGTTGTATCGTCCAGCTCTTCCATATTCCAATATGGGAAGCCAGACCACGTCATCGGATCGGCGTAGATATCGCCACCATTGTCGGCATCACCGCTTGTGATGACCAAACCAAAAATAACATATTCATATTCTTTGTAATTGGAGCTGAGTTTGATAAATGGTGCTTCCTGATAGAAGTCCAGATCCTGTCGATACCGACGGAGAGAACCAAACATGGTGTTATCCGCCATGTTGTGACCGTACAGCACCAGATTTTCAGAAAACTCATCTTCCTTATAGCTGAATACATCCCGATAATCCATGAAAATGGTACCAGCACGGAATTTCTGATGGCTGAAGTCTTTGTCCAGATAATACGTATTTTTCTCATCTTCTGCTTCATCTGTCTTCTGTACGATGACATTATCAACATTTGTACCCGGCACTTCAATCCAGCCAATGGTATCTTTATTCTGTTCGTATAATTTTTTCTGCTCCGCCAACATATCTGGTGCGGGTTCCTCTGTGGCTTCTTCAACGGCACCGTCTTCTGATGCAACATCTTCTTGCGATTCGCCGTCCAGTCCAATCGGATTCTGTTCAATTTCGCCGGAACAGCCAGCTGTAAAAATTGTCGTGGCTGCCAGCAATGCAACCAGAATATGTTTCCGTGTTTTCATAAAATAGCTCCTTCTTCTTATTACGGGCCATAAGGAACAAATGGTGCGTCCGGATCATACGTATTTTCATTCCCCAGATAGTAAACCGATGGCCATTTGATATTTGTATTCAAAGTACTGTCTGTTGTTCCCTCGTATGGGTCTTCCCCTTCTCGTACCAGTCGGGCACAGATGACAAGACGAGCTGTGCTGAATGTGCTGTTGCAGGTGGAAAGTGTCAGCAGCTGGTCTCCATACTGTACGTCAACATTGGTAAGCCGCAGGGTACGACGCTTGACTTCATTGACATAATCATAGAAAGCCGTTTCGTCTTCAAAATTGATTTTGTTCCAATAATCAAATCGGGTTTCTGTTGTGTCCTGCGCATCTGCAATAAAGTAAGCATAGATCTTGAATACATAGGTTTCATAGTTGGAATTAAAATAAATCAACGGATGGGCATCGTAGTAGGTCTCATCGTTCTTATAATCCCGCAAGCTGCCGAACATAGAACGATCCCGCATATTATGTCCATAGAGAATCAAATTGTTGGAATTGGGCACAGACAAGGTGCCATCTTCGCCCACTACATCAAAGTTGCAGCGAGAATCCAGGAAGATAGACCCATTCTGTGAATGATTTCCATACAAATCCCGATACAGATAATATTCTTCCCCTTCTACATCATCTGCATGGTACATGACCGGATAATCCACTTCTGTATCCGGAATGGAGACATAACCAGCGACTTCCGGATTGATTTCCAGCAGACTGGCAGCCCCCTCCAGAACTGTATACTGCTTGGCGGTTGTTGCTTCCGTCGGCAGTTCTGTCAGGATGGTATCGTCTTCTGCTGTTGCATTGCTGCTTTCCCCATTTTCTGCTGTTTCTGTCTCGTC
>CAYNPC010000007.1:0-21498 GCA_964399025.1 uncultured Ruminococcus sp.
AGCACCGACTGACTGCCAGCGGACTGGACATTCCGGTTGGCATGAAGAACCCGACCGGCGGCGATTTGTCCGTTATGATGAACTCTCTGACAGCTGCACAGGCGCAGCATACGTTCCTGTATCGTGGTTGGGAAGTACAGACTGCCGGCAATCCGCTGTCTCATGCAATTCTGCGTGGCTATGTGGACATTCAGGGCAAGTCCGTGCCGAACTATCACTACGAGGATCTGATGCACCTGTATGAGCTGTATCAGAAGAAGTCGTTCGCAAATCCGGCAGTGATTGTAGACGCCAACCATGCGAACTCCGGTAAGAAATATCTGGAACAGATTCGTATCTGTAACGAAGTCCTGCATAGCTGTCGGCACAGCGCAGAGATTCGTTCGCTGTTCAAGGGCTTCATGATTGAGAGCTATATTGAAGACGGCGCACAGAAGATCGGAGAAGGCGTATACGGAAAGTCCATTACGGATCCGTGCCTTGGCTGGGAAAAATCAGAACAGTTGATTTATACGATTGCAGATCAGCTGTAAGCGTTGCGCTTTCGTCCTGATACAAGACTTGATAGAAAAAAACGAGCAGTTTCCGTTGTGGAACTGCTCATTTTTGTTGCCTGTTCTGTTGCAAGCTTGGATGACAGCATATCAGGAAAAGCTGTTCAATCCGTAGGTTTCATCCAGATACTGCTTACCGGTTTCCGTGGAGAAATAAACGTTCCGGAAGTGCAGGATGGATTTTTTGGTCATGTTTTCTTCCATTGCATTGACCAGAAAATCCGCCTCAATCAAAATCTGAAAATCCAGCCCGTCAATTTCGCTATAGGTGTGATGATGCCCCACCAGAAAGCAGACACGGTCTACAAATGGTTCTGGAAATCCGATGGTAGACAGCATCGCACGGGCGAGCGGTGGTCCTTCTTTTTCTTGATAGTTGCCAGCGGCAGAGTGATATTTTCGTTCCGCTGCATGAATGCCGATATCGTGCACCAGTGCTGCCGCTTCAATGCGCATTTGAAGCGGTGCGTTGACCTGTTCGCTTTTAGCAATGGCACTTGCAAACGCATATACTTTCATAAAGTGATGAATCCGCTTCGGGTCATTGTGGTATAGCGTAATCATGGCGGTTGTCAGTTCATTGATTTTGGAATCCATAATCCCATGCCTCCTCTATTCGGAATTACCTCATAGTATAGCATATGGATTTATAAAATTTATGGAAAAAGAATACATAAAATATTACAGAATAAAACAGATTAACCCACTGCAACCCTCATTGATGACACGTTCCAACGTTTCCTGCAATTTTAAGCGAGCCTCCATCGGCATTTTACTGAGCTTGCTGTGCAGTCCCTCGTTGACCAGTTCGTGAAGCGATTTCCCGAAGATATTGGATGACCAGATTTTTGTGGGGTCTTCCTCAAATCCCTCCAATAGATACATGACCAGCTCTTCGCTTTGGCGTTCCGTCCCGACAATCGGGCTGACCGCCGTGCGGATGGAAGCTTTCATCATATGGATTGATGGCGCAGAAGCACGCAGGCGCACGCCGTATTTTCCACCCTGCTTGATAATTTCCGGTTCTTCCAGCGACATTTCTTCTAACTCCGGCATAACAATTCCATAACCGGTTGCCTCTACCGCTTCCAGTGCCGGTGCAATTCTGTCATATGCTTTTTTTGTCTTGCAGAGTTCGGTCAGAACAGGGAATAAATCACTTTCGCAGGAAAGCTGTAAGCCGGTTGTTTCACCTAAAATCTGATAGAACAGCGAGGGGTGAATCATGACAGATACAACGGCGTGCCCTGTGCCGAGGTCAATCTGTTTGACGGCAGAAGAGAGCACATATTCTGCCGAAGAAAGCGTTTCTGTCATCTTCGGGACATCCCGCACATATTGCAGCGGTTCTGCTGCTGCACGGATACTGGAGAAAACCGATTTTCGCAACCAGTGTTCCGTGTCGAGTTCGTTCATCCAACCGGCACTCTGAATTTCAATTTCCCGAATGGGAAACGCATAGAGCAACTGGGTGAGAATCTCCTGAATATCTGCTTCTTCCAGTTCCGGACAGCTGACAGGAATGACAGCCGCTTGATACTTTTTCCGCAGGCTTTCGCAGAGTGCTTCCGTCTGTGAACTATGTGGGGAAACAGCGTTGACCAGAATCACAAACGGCTTTTCCAGCTGCTGCAATTCCTGAATGACCCGTTCCTCACAGGCGGCATATTCTTCCCGTGGCAGGTTGGTAATGCTGCCGTCTGTCGTCACGACCAGTCCGACTGTAGCGTGTTCTGTAATGACTTTTTGTGTGCCGACTTCTGCCGCCATTCCGAATGGAATTTCTTCTGGAAACCACGGCGTTTTCACCATGCGTGGTGTATCGTTTTCGATATATCCCAATGCACTGGGGAGAATATAACCAACGCAATCTACCATGCGGATGCGCAGATGGGTATGTTCACCGATTGCAATTTCTGCTGCCTCTTCTGGAATAAATTTCGGTTCCGTTGTCATAATGGTTTTACCGGCAGCCGATTGTGGCAGTTCATCTACGGCACGTAATCGTTTGGATTCCTCCGGAATATGCGGAATGACCAGTTTCTCCATCAGCTGTTTAATCAGCGTGGATTTTCCTGTGCGGACAGGGCCGACAACGCCGATGTAAATATCACCGCCCGTGCGCTGTGCGATGTCTGCATAGATATCTTTTGCCATAGCGTTGCCTCCTTAATAGACGATGGGAATAAATAGCATACCGGCTTTGGTCAGGACATCGCCCGTCAGTTCATTTTCTTCTGCAATGGCAGAAACTTTTGTGTTGCAGCGTTTGGCAATGTCCCAGACCGATTCCCCGATCGTGCCATAATACAGACGGAGCGCACAGTCGCTGTCTCTGGTTCGTTTTTTGTTTTCATCAACCGTAACGGCAGAGAGTGCAGTCTCCTGCGTTGCCGGATAGAGCATCCCGTGCAGATAGACCGATGCCTTGATGGAAATGCTACCATCTGCGGCAAGATGAAAGGAAGTGTCTGCCGGTTCTGCTTCTGCGTAGAGCGTCGCCTGTTCGAGCGGAACCGGAATGGAAAGATGTTCTTCAAACGCCTCTTCCTTCTCCAGCAGGAACGGCATCCCCTCTGCATCTCTTGCCAATACACTGCAACAGAGCATACCGCTTGCACGGATGCAGTTCTGTTCCGGAATGGGCGCAATGCTGACGTTTTTGATCTGGCATTGCAGGTCGCTGACGAAATCCGCCGGCGTATCCCCAGCAGGGATTACAGTTGTGCAGGAGAAATGTTCTTTCAATGGGACAGGAATGCCATCAATTCGCAGCGGAAGGCTGGTGCTGTCGCAGAGATAGGCGGTGGAATAGGCATCTGTCACCACCTGTACCGTTGCCGGTTTACATGCCATACAGGTCAGACGGATATCCGTGTCACATTTCAGAATGTTCTGCACGCCGTTCTTGTCTGCGAGGGGTTTGCATTCACAACGGATAATCTGCACGGTTGCCATGCCAGTAAAGGATTCCTCGATTTTTTCCATATCGACAATCTGGCTATATGCCAAGGCAAACTGTATGGTTTCCGGTTCGGTCTGTTCTGCCGTATCGCTGCGGTATAAGACAGAGACGGTCACTTCGCCTCTGGCAACGAATTTTCCGGCAATGATGGATTGCTCGCCGGATTCTGCCCGTGCAGTACAACGGAGAATGGTCTGTACCGGTGCTTTGGCAGCGTTCAACTCGATTTCTTCGGATAGCGAAATGACCTTGACGGCACGTTGCTTCTGGCTGGCGTAGTGAATGGTTTTTTTCCGGCATTGCATATGTTTTCCGAAGAGATCCGAAATGACTTCCTGTGTCCGTTCGCCTGTCATCTGAATCCGGACAGAAACCGCCCCTCTGACATCCAGACGGCGGCGGCTGACTGCACGGCAGTTGGCATAATCCGTTTTTGCCTGTAGAATGACAGACGGATTTTCCGGTTTGCTGCGCAGCTCCAGACTCTTGGAATAGCGCATGGTCTGTGTCACGCATTGCAGACTATGGCTGCCGTTGCCACAATAGAGAATGCGGATTTCGACTTGTAATTCATAATTCAACCGGTCGCCTTGTAGCTGATAGTCTGTGACAGCCGGCTGCAATTCACAGCTGATGATGCGGAAAATTTCTGGGTCATAATCCGGCAGCACATAATCCAGTTCAATGCCCTGCTCCTGTGTTTCCTCCAGAATCCGTTCCGTGACGGGAATCTGTTCCCGATTGATTTTCAGCTCCATGCAAGTTCCTCCTTTGTCGTTCCACACCGGACGTGTATTACTACAATTTATGCAGACAGGCTGCACAATATGTCAGCACGGCTTCGCAGGGGTGTTTGATGGAAAATTAAGAAAAGAAACCTTGACATTCCGATATTCCTGTCGTATAATAAGACTACGTGTGATAGTTCGTTTTCAGAAACAGCCTCGCAAGATTGCTGCTTTTTGACAATTATTGTATTATTATCATTGATCATTGCACAATTGATGGAAATTGCATCGAAATGCGGCGGAACGGAAATATGGCATTTCGTGCAGGACGTTTTCTGCCATTATTTTTGTGCAGAAAGAGAGGGTTTTATTTGGCTACGAAAGAAGGAAAAGATGGAAAGGCAGTTGCACTGCCGAAGAAGCGGAATTATCGCCGCAGACCGATGAAGCAGAATGGTGGCGATACAACTGCAAAGGGACGTGTAAAACAGACAAATCATACTGCATCCTACACCGCCGCACAAGGTCGTTCTAATCATAAGCAGGAAGTACGGCGGACACCAGTTCGGATTATCCCGTTGGGCGGATTGAATGAAATCGGAAAGAACATGACCGTTTTTGAATGCAGCAATGATATGTTTATTCTGGATTGCGGTCTGGCATTCCCGGATGGCGATATGCCGGGTGTAGATATCGTAATTCCGGACTTCACGTATGTGGAAGCCAATAAAGATAAACTGCGTGGGATTGTCCTGACGCATGGACATGAGGATCATATTGGCGGTCTGGCATATCTGCTCAAAAAAGTCAACGTACCGATTTATGGCACAAAGCTGACACTGGGACTGGTCAAGGGCAAACTGGAAGAGCACGGCCTTGCCAATTCCGTCAAACTGTGCGAAGTGCAACCGAAGCGCACCATTAAGATGGGTTGTATGGGGGTAGAGTTGATCAAGGTGAACCACTCCATTCCGGGTGCGGTTGGTATGGCGATTCATACGCCGGCTGGTATCATTGTACACACCGGAGACTTCAAGGTAGATTTCTCACCGGTAGATGATGATATCATTGATCTGGCACGGTTCGGAGAACTGGGCAGTCGTGGCGTTCTGGCACTGATGGCAGATTCCACCAATGCAGAGCGTGCCGGATTTACCAAGTCGGAACGGACAGTCGGGGAATCGTTTGACAAGCTGTTCAAGCAGGCAGCTGGCAAGCGGATTATCATTGCGACATTCTCTTCCAACATTCATCGGGTACAGCAGATTGTGGACAATGCGCAGCGCAGCAACCGGAAGGTTGCCGTGTTCGGCAGAAGCATGGTCAATGTCATTACAACGGCGTTGGATCTGGGCTATCTGAAAATGCCGAAGGGTATGTTGATTGACATTGACGAAATGGGACGCTATCCGGATGAACGGATTGTACTGATTACGACAGGCAGTCAGGGAGAACCAATGTCCGCCTTGACGAGAATGGCAATGAACAGCCATAAAAAAGTTGTGATCACACCGAATGATTTTATTATCATTTCTGCGAATCCGATTCCGGGCAACGAAAAGCATGTTACGAGAGTGGTCAACGAACTGATGAAATCCGGTGCATCGGTCATCTATGAAGATGTTCACGTATCCGGACACGCCTGTCAGGAGGAGTTGAAACTCATTCAGGCACTGACACGACCGAAGTTTTTCATTCCGGTACACGGCGAATACAAGCATCTGGTAAAACATGCGCAGATTGCCTATTCGATGGGGATGCCGGAATCCAATGTGATCATCGGGGAAATCGGCAACGTCATTGAGACGGACGGCGTTTCCATGCGTGTTGTATCACAGGTACCAGCTGGCAGAGTCATGGTAGATGGTTTGGGCGTCGGCGATGTTGGCTCTATTGTGCTGCGTGACCGGAAGCATCTGGCGCAGGACGGCTTGATTATTGTTGTCATCGGCATCGAACGAACCACCAACATGATTGTATCCGGACCGGATATCATTTCGAGAGGGTTTGTTTATGTGCGGGAGTCGGAAGAGTTGATGGAAGAAGCCCGTCAGCTGCTGATGGATACCTTGCAACACTGTTCCACACAGGAACTGAAAGAATGGGGCACGCTGAAGAATAAACTGCGGGATGTCCTTTCTGATTATATCTATGGGAAGACAAAGAGAAGCCCGATGATTTTGCCGATTATTATGGAAGTATAAAAACCATAGCCGAAAAACACGCTGCTGTGTCTATGGGGGTGTGAACAATCAAACAGAGACGAATTCTTCTTTTGGTGACAACGGTGTTGGTGTTGTGTAGTGTAGCACTGCCCATCATTGCAGTTGTACGGTATTGCGGCATCAGGAAAGCTGTGCTGCTGATATTGCCGGCCGTTTTGTTGGCGGTATGTCTATTTGTGCAATTGTTTCTGCTATTCCGGAAACAACGCAAAGTGCGCCATATCCGAGCGGATATGGCATGTATGGAAACGCCGGTACTGGAACAATTGACCGTGCCTGTGGTACTGGCGCAGGAAGACGGCACGTTGTTCTGGTACAACAAACCGTTTTCGGAAAGTATTTTGCAGGATGCGGAAAAAGGGCAGCAGCTGGTACAGCGGTTGCTCCGGCTGCATATCTACGCTTTACAACAACAGGATCAGGTTGTAGAATACCAGAATCACAATTATCAGGTGCACAGTATTTTCTGCGAAGCCAAAAATGATGTGCCTGCATTATACGCACTGCAATTCACAGATGTCACGGAGCTGTTGCAATGGAAACAGAAATGCAACAGTGCCCGACCCTGTGTGCTGCTGCTGGTGATTGATAGCTACGATGATATCCTGCAATATGCAAAAGAGAGCGAAAAGGCGCAGGTTTCTGCGGAAGTCGAAAAAGTACTGGAGCAGTTTATGGCTGGTACGAATGGTGTCATCCGGAAAATTGAAAACGATATGTTCTATGCTGCAATGGAAACGCAGTATCTGCGTGCCATTATGCAGGAGAAATTTAAGGTATTGGATGAAGCGAGAAAAATTCTGGTCAATGGCAGAATCCATATTACGTTTTCTATCGGGGTTGGCTTCGGCGCAGAGACACTGGCAGAAAGCGAAAAATTCGCCCATCAGTCGTTGGATATGGCACTGGGACGAGGTGGCGATCAGGCAGCGGTCAAAACAGAAAACGGATTCTGTTTCTTTGGTGGGGCATCAAAGGGCGTGGAGAAAAAGTCCAAGACAAGAATCCGTTCCGTTGCGACGGCATTGCAGGAGCTGATTGAAAACGCCGATCAGGTTTTCCTGATGGGGCATCGCTTCGGCGATCTCGATGCAATTGGTTCTGCCTGTGGTCTGGCAGGTGCCATTGCGATGATGAAAAAACCAGCCTCCATTGTTGTCAATCAGAAAAATTGTCTGGCTGGACAACTGATTGCGAAGATGAAAGCTGCCGACCAGCCGCCGGAATTTATTGAGCCGGAAGAGGCAATGGAGCGGATGGGCAGCAACAGCTTATTGATTATACTGGACACACACAATCAGGACATTCTGGAGAGTGTGGAGCTGTACAAGGCGTGCAATTATGTTGCTGTCATTGACCATCACCGGAAAAATGTCAACTTTATTGAAAATGCAGTTCTGTTCCACCATGAACCGTATGCTTCTTCAGCATCTGAAATGGTGACAGAAATCATACAGTATTTCCGGTTGGATGGGGAAATACCGGCAGCATATGCAGATGCGTTGCTTGCTGGCATTATGCTGGACACCAAGAATTTTGTAATGCGAACCGGTGTCCGGACGTTTGAAGCGGCTGCGTACCTGCGCAAAATCGGTGCAGATACGATTCAGGTCAAATCGCTGTTTTCCAGCACCATTTCCATGTATCAGGTGCGGTCGCATGTTGTCGCCCATGCGGAGATCTATCATAAGAGTGCGATTTCTGCGTTGAAGATTCAAAGTCCGGATTCCAGAGTGCTGGCATCGCAGGCGGCAGATGAGCTGCTGAGCATCGAAGGAGTAGAATCCTCTTTTGTGTTGTATCCGGAGCAGAATAACACCAATATTTCTGCTCGTTCTCTGGGCGGTGTGAATGTACAACTGATTATGGAGGAGATGGGCGGCGGCGGTCATCAGACCATGGCGGCGGCACAGCTTGTCGGTGTATCCTTGCAGGAAGCAAAAGAACACTTGTTGCAGGTGCTGGAATCCTATGAAACCAGAAAATAAAAATCCGCTATCCGGAAAAAAGAAAGGCAGGGAATCCCCATGAAGGTTATTTTTTTACAAGATGTAAAAGGCTCTGGAAAAAAGGGCGAAGTGAAGAATGTAGCAGACGGCTACGCACGCAATATGCTGCTGAAAAAAGGACTGGCAATCGAAGCAACTGCAAAGGCAATGTCTGAGCTGGCAGGGAAGCAGTCTTCTGCTGCACATAAGGTAGATGTAGAAAAGCAGCAGGCGCAGGAAACAGCAGATCGGCTCAATGGCAAAACGGTCAAGGCAACGGCAAAGGCTGGTACAGGCGGACGGTTGTTCGGTGCGGTAACAGCAGGCAACATTGCAGATCTGATTGCGCAGCAGTATGGCTGCAAGGTAGAAAAAAAGCGCATTTCTTTGCAGTCTGATATCAAGAGCTTTGGCACATATGAAGCAGAAATTCGACTGTATGCAGGGATTCTTGCAAAGATGACGATTGAAGTCAGCGAGGCGTAAGAAGATCGAATCACGGTAAGAGAAGACGGGCGGACACAGTTCGCCCTATCTTGTTTATGAGGAGTTTTAGATGGCACAAGAACTGGATAACGTACCACAAACCGAGCTGCCGTACAGTCTGGAAGCGGAACAGAGCATTCTTGGTGCAATTCTGATTGATGCTTCGGTTTTGTCAGTGGTGTTGGAAAAAGTGAAGCCGGACTGCTTTTTCAACGAGCAACACCGTGCATTGTTTCAGATTATGCTGCGCATGTTTACCTCAGGAGAAAAGGCAGACATTGTTACGGTGTTGAATGCGGCGATGACAGCGCATATTTTTGATACGGCAGCAGAGGGACGTGCCTATCTGGGCGCATTGGTCAATCTGGTGCCGTCGGTTGCCAATATTGAACGCTATTGCGAGATTGTCGCAGAAAAATATTACATTCGTAGTCTGTCCGCTGCTGCCCGTTCGATTTTACAGGATATCCAGACAGGGGAGCAGAATGCGCAGACCTTACTGGACGTAGCGGAGCAGCGTATTTTTGATGTCCGGAAAGGGAAAGATACACAGGGACTGGTGAAAATCGGCGATGCGATCTGCGAAGCGTATGATCATATCGGGAAGATTGCCGGACCAGACAAAGAAAAATATATCGGTGCAAAGACCGGATTCCGCTATCTGGATACAGTCATTTCTGGCTTGAACAAATCCGATCTGATTCTGATTGCAGCCCGTCCAGGTATGGGAAAGACCTCCTTTGCCATGAACATCGCAACGCACGTTGCTCGTCATGGAGAACGGGAAGTGGCAATCTTTTCGCTGGAAATGTCAAAGGAACAAATTGCGACCCGTATGCTTTCGACAGAAGCGATGGTGGATTCGAATAAGCTGCGCAGCGGCTTTCTGAACAACGATGACTGGGTGCGACTGGCAACCAGTGCTGGTCTGTTGAGCGGTCTGCCGATGTATATTGATGACACTGCCGGCATTACAGCACAGCAGATCAAGGCGAAATTGCGCCGGATGAAAAACGTTGGACTGGTTGTGATTGACTATCTGCAATTGATGACCTCAACCTTGCGGACAGACAATCGTGTATTGGTCATTTCTGAAATTACCCGACAGTTGAAAATCATGGCGAAGGAATTGAATATTCCAGTGGTTCTGCTGTCGCAGCTCTCCCGTGGACCAGAGAGCCGAACGGATAAACGACCGATGTTGTCAGACTTGCGAGAATCCGGTTCTATTGAGCAGGATGCCGATATTGTGCTGTTTCTCTATCGGGATGCTTACTATAACAAAGAAAGCCCGACACCCAATATTTCAGAGTGTATCGTTGCGAAGAACCGACACGGAGAAACCGGTACGGTACGCATGATGTGGGATGGACAGTTCACACGGTTCTCAGATGCGGAGATGCAACATGAGGGGTAAACGAACACGTTCCTTTTCGGAAAAGGTCAAACAGAATCTGTTACAGCATAACATGATACAGGCAGGCGAAACGATTTGCTGTGCCTTATCTGGCGGAGCGGACAGCGTAAGTTTGCTCCGCTGTCTGTTACAGTTGGCAGAACCTTTGCAGCTTCAGATTACAGCCGTGCATGTCAATCATCAGCTGCGAGGTGCAGAGAGTGAACGGGATGCCGATTTCTGCATCGCACTTTGTCAGGCATTGCAAGTGCCCTTGCAGGTTGTCCGTTGCGATGTGATGCAGTATGCAGCCGAACAACGTTGTTCTGTTGAGACAGCGGCGAGAGCTTGTCGGTACGCTGCTTTTGCGGCAGTGACCGCAGACCATATTGCAACGGCGCACACGGCATCTGACAATCTGGAAACGATGTTGCATCGTGTGATACGAGGCAGCGGACTGCGTGGGCTGGCTGGCATTCCGCCAATACGGGATCGCTATATTCGCCCGTTGCTCTGCGTGACAAGAACGGAAGTAGAAACTTTTTTGCAATCGCTGGGGCAGGATTACGTGACCGACAGCACCAACGAAACGGATGCTTATACAAGAAATCGCATCCGGCACAATCTGATTCCGCAGATGCAGCAGCTGAATCCGTCTCTGGAACAGACCTCGATTGGCATGTTGACTGCATTGCAGACGGAGCAGGATTATCTGGCGCAACAGGCAGCAATGGCATTTCAGCAGTGCCGGACAGCCGACAATACGCTATCTGGTTTGTTGGCGTTGCATCCAGCCATGCAGCTGCGCTGTATGATGTTGCTGTTGGAACAGTATGGGATTTCGTATGATGCTGCTCGGTTGCAGCGATTGCAGCAGATGCTGCGGACAGATGGCATCTGTAATGTAACGGCGCAATATGATGTCTGCTGTCGGCAGGGCAATTTTTCAATTGTAGCACGAAAACAGCCTGCACCGGCGGTGATACCGAAACAGTTGCAATTGGGAGAAAACCAGCTTTTTTCCGGATTTTTACTCGAAGCAACTTTGATTCCGGTTGAAAAGTGCCAGAATCCTTCCATTGTTCATAAAAAGTTATCAAAAATGATTCTGGATTATGATAAAATAAAAGGTGTGATTCTTCTGCAAGGCAGACAATATGGGGATCAGGTACAATTCGCAGGGCATCGGGGTGTCTCTTCTGTGAAACGACTGATTCAGAAACAGGTGCCATTGCAGAGAAGACAAACGCTGCATTTCCTCGCAGATGAAACGGGCACAATTTTCGCAGAATTTTTAGGCGTAGCAGCACGTGTACAGCCCGATGCAGCGACAAAACGACTGCTACAAATTGACATACGGGAGGCTTGATGAATTTGCATGAAAAAGCAAAGCCACAGTGCTTGTTCTCCGCAGAACAGTTGCAAGCACGGATTCAGACACTGGGGCAGGAGATTGCACAGGATTATGATGGGAAACCGCTGTTGCTGATCGGGATGTTGAAAGGCGCAAGTGTTTTTCTATCGGATCTGATCCGTGCCGTGCCGATACCGGTTGCCATTGACTTTATGCGTTTGCAGAGCTATGGTGCAGGGACAATTTCTTCCGGACAGGTGACTTGTCTGTTAGAACCCTCTATGCCACTGCAACAGTATCATGTCTTATTGGTAGAAGATATTCTGGATACGGGGAGAACGTTACAGACAGCGTTGCCCATGCTGTTGGCACAGCATCCGCTTTCTCTGAAACTCTGTACGCTACTGGATAAACCGGATCGACGTATCGCACCGCTCAAGGCGGATTATTGCGGTTTTACCATTCCGGATTTATTTGTTGTCGGGTATGGGTTGGATTATGCAGAGCAATATCGGGATTTGCCCTATGTCGGGATTCTGAAAGAATGGAGTGAATGAGTTGACACCGAAAAAAAGTAAGGGAATTGGTGCGTATTTACTGGTTGTAGTATTGATTCTGTTGGGTGTATTTTTCATCACGCAGAATATCAGTTCAAAAGAAAATACGATGCAATATTCCGAAATCATGAGCTATTTCGATGACTATGATGTCAAGAAATACACATTGGATCTGGGGACAGGACAGTTAAAGCTGACGTTGCAGGATGACCGTACTGTCAATTACGAAGTGCCGAATGTCAGTGTCTTTCTGAATGATGTGGAAACATACCGGACAGATTACAACGCAAAGAATCCGGATGCACCGTTGCAGATGGACTATTACAAGGTAAAAGATTCTTCGTGGATCTGGACGTTGCTGCCGACCATATTGCTGTTGGTTATGGGCGTATTGTTGTTCGTCTTTATGATGCGGCAGGCGAGTGGTGGCGGAAAGTACAGCACATTCGGAAAAGCGAACATCAAGAATCAGGCAAACACCCGAAAGGCAACCTTTGCGGATGTTGCGGGTGCAGATGAAGAAAAGCATGAGCTGGAAGAGATTGTTGATTTCTTGAAGAACCCGAAGAAGTACACCGAAATCGGTGCAAGAATCCCGAAAGGCGTGCTGTTGCTGGGCCCTCCTGGTACAGGTAAAACGTTGTTGGCGAGAGCGGTTGCTGGCGAAGCAGGTTGTCCGTTCTTCTCAATTTCTGGTTCTGACTTTGTAGAAATGTTTGTAGGTGTCGGCGCATCTCGTGTACGGGATTTGTTCGATCAGGCAAAGAAAAATGCACCGTCGATTATTTTCATTGATGAAATTGACGCAGTTGGTCGCCATCGTGGGGCTGGACTGGGCGGCGGTCACGACGAGCGGGAGCAGACGTTGAACCAGCTGCTTGTAGAAATGGATGGCTTTACTGGCAAGGACAATGTCATTGTCATTGCTGCGACCAACCGGAGAGATATTCTGGATCCGGCGTTGTTACGTCCGGGACGGTTTGACCGGCAGATTGTAGTCGGCTATCCAGATGTCAAGGGAAGAGAAGCCATTTTACGGGTACACACCAAGAAACGTCCATTGGCACCAGATGTCGATCTGGCAACGATTGCGAAGTCGACCGTTGGCTTTACCGGTGCAGATCTGGAGAATCTGGTCAATGAAGCTTCTCTGCTGGCAGCTCGTCAGAACAAAAAGGCAATCACCATGCAGGAGATTCAGGAAGCAACCATCAAGGTCATTGCAGGACCGGAAAAGAAGTCGCATAAGGTTTCGGAAAAGGAAAAACGTCTGACGGCATATCACGAAGCAGGGCACGCTGTCTGCACATATTACTGTGATCATCAGGATAAAGTGCATCAGGTTTCCATTATTCCTCGTGGCATGGCAGGTGGTTATACCATGTCTCTGCCGGAGCAGGATAAATCTTTTGTCAGCAAGCGGGAGATGGAAGAAAACATCATTACGCTGCTGGGTGGTCGTGTTGCGGAGCAGCTGGTTTTGGATGATATTTCAACAGGGGCTTCCAACGATCTGGAGCGGGCGACTGCGACTGCACGGAAGATGGTTACACGTTATGGTTTCAGTGAGAAGATGGGACCGGTTGTCTATGGCAACGATCAGAATGAAGTCTTTTTGGGGAAGGATCTTGGTTCATCCAGAGATTATTCAGATCGGGTTGCCGGTGAGATTGATGATGAAGTAAGACGCATCATAGAAACGGCTTACCAGAAAGCGACATCCCTGTTGCAGGCGCATATGGATCAACTGCACTTGCTGTCGAAGTATCTGATTGTTCATGAAAAGATTGAACGAGACGATTTTACAAAGCTGATGGAAGGCAGAATGGAAGCTGCTCAATTTGAAGAAGAGACGGCAACGGAAGAACCTTCTGAAACACAGGAATCGTAAAAAACAAAAAATACCCCTTGACAAATTGGATTGTCTGGGGTATAATAAAAGCAAAGAGAGCATACCGATAGGCGGTCGCTCCCACGGATAAAGTTATAGAAATAACCGTCCAAGTTGGGAAGCTTAGGGGCGGTTATTTCCGTTTGTTGCCGTTCTGGAATACCATGATGATATTACAAATAACAATGACGAACGTAAAAAGTTCCATCCATGTCATGGCAATCACTCCCTTCTGGGAGCGTGGATTGACCGCCTACCGCTTTTGGTATGCTCTGTTTTCTATTATAACAAATATTTCTACAAATGTCAAATTGTAATTTTTAATTGCATGTCAGAAAAACAAAAAATACCCCTTGACAAATGCAATTGTCTGGGGTATAATAAAGACAAAGAGAGCATACCGATAGGCGGTCGCTCCCAAAGAATAGTTACGAAAATAACCGTCCAAGTTGGGAAGCTTAGGGGCGGTTATTTCCGTTTGTTGCCGTTCTGAAATACCATGATGATATGAAAAAAGAGTCTCTATCAGGGGCTCTTTTTTTAGATTCAGATTCCCTGTATTTCTGCAATGGCAGCTTGAATCTGCTGCAACACTTTTTCAGATACGCCTGTCAGTTTGTGACGATGCAGATGCTTCCCTTGCAGATAGAAAAATACATTGCAGATGCCCATCTGTTTTCCTGTCTGCGTGCGTGTGATTGTAACAGCGACAATATTGGAAACTGGTGTCACAATGGTGTGAAATACAAAGCCACTGCTGTAGTGCAGATAAAGATGATCTTGTTCCAGCCACATTCTGGTTCGAAATGCGGATACAATGCGAATCAGTAAAAACCAGCCGCACGGCAAAAGCAACATCCAACCGAAAAAAGAAAACTGTTGGTAAATTTGCGGAAAGAAATGCCATACCAATAGAATCAGTCCCCCCACAGCTGCCATTAGAATGAGCGGCTGCCAGACGAAAATCCAGAGCCGGAAGAAATGGAATCTCTGTTTTGGTTTCTTTTTCCCGATGCTGTCCGCACGCTGTTTTAAAAGCGGTGTCAGAAATTGTGGCGCTTGCGATTGCTTCATCAATGGAATCAGCACTGGCAGTTCGTTTTTTTGATTTCCATAGCCCGGACAGCTGATATGCACAGACATCAACCGCAGGATTTTCATCATCAGATTTTGGCGGATATCAATATAATTCACTGCCCCACGCCGGATATGATAATGATATCGGGAGAACAAACCACGATGAACAGAAAAAGTGATATCATTGGCGGAAAAGCGAAAGCGACTGTAGCGCAGCAAGTTGCCGAGAAAAGAAATCAACCAAGTTGCCAGAATCAGAATGGAAAGCAGAATTGCCAGACGGGGAATGCCCTGAAAGTAGGCGGCTGCCTGATCGGTCAGTGACAACAGCAGGGCTTCCGCTTGCAGACTTTCCAGAATATCACGGCTGATTCTACCACCCTGAAAGAAAATCGCAGCCGCATAAATCGCACCGGAAAGGCTACTGGAGAAGAGAAAAGAAAATAAAAAAAGTCGTGTGATATGGGGGCTGTGCTGCTTTGTATGCTGTTTTGGATGCAGCAATGGAATCACACGACGGATGGCGATAAAGTCGGCACGATAGAGCAATAGCTGCATATCTGAACCGGTGATATCTTCTGCGCCAGTGTGAAAAGAAACACGAACGGCACCGAACGGCCGTAAAAAGAATGCATGTTCCTCTGTCACAGAAGTGATGCTGCAACAGGGAATCTCCATTTCCTGTTTCACCAAAAAGCCGCTCTGTCGGCGGATGACTTCGGTATTATACGTAAAGCCGCAATAGAACCAACGCAGCACGCCGTAGGCGAGAATGAGGATACAGATCAACAGATCAAACCATGCGCCATGCAACCATGCAGCTACCGCAGAAGCAGAGAAGGGAAAGAAATGGGCGGAACGGAGAAGGGGAAAGATAAGCAGCCAGAGACTTTTTGCTGTGTAGCGGAAGATTTTAATCGGGTGTTCGTGGAGCATCTGATTCCTCCTGTGATGGGGCGTAAAACAAATCGGAAAAACGGATACAGAGTTCCGCAGCATCTTCTCTTTTTAGAAATGCCAGCAGCATGGCACCGCCATAGGCATAGATCGGTAAGAATGTCATGCCTGTATATTGCGCAAACGGCAGCTGAATGATGGTGCTGCACTGTACCGCACGGAGACGGATATGTTTCTCCCGTCGGATAAAAATACCGGTCACAGATATAATTTCCTGTTCCGTAAGGAGATAACTTGTGTTGCGAAACCACATGGGTAATAGAATGAAAATCATAAGCAATGCCAGAAATAATAACAACATACAAATTGTATTGACAATGGCAGCCGGTACAATGGTCAGCACATAGCGAACAGCGGCAATGCAGATCAATGCAATTGGCAATGCCAGAAATTGAAGAATATACTGCGCATGGGGAGCAGGGCGGTATCGTTTCGGTTTAGGATTCATGGGGGACCTCCCGTAGATCTCGTTTGCGTCATAGAAAAAGAAATTCGTGTATAATATTATTATAATCATTTTATGCGAATCGTCAAGAGCATGTTTGTTGCCGACCTGTCGATTTTGTGAAAACGGAGGGACTGTCATGTTAGAGCGACTCAATCAAGCTGTCTGGGGGAGCGGATTGCTGGTATTGTTGTTGGGAACGGGATTGTATGTCAGCATCCGCACAGGCTTTTTCCAGCTGTTTGGTGTGCGGCAGATTCTACGGCATACCATTGGACAACTGCGCAGCAAATCACCGGATCGCAACGCACAATGGAAAACCTGCACGGCTGCATTGGCGGCAGCGATGGGAACCGGAAACATTGTCGGGGTAGCGACTGCCCTTGCCGTGGGCGGTGCAGGTGCGATTTTCTGGATGTGGGTGTCAGCGTTCTTTGGCATGATGCTGACGTATGCAGAAAACGTTTTAGCGGTGCAATACCGGACAGAAAACAGCACTGCTGTAGGCGCATTGGCATATTTGCAAAATGGGCTGCGTTGCAAAGGACTCGCAGGATGCTATGCTGTTTTTTGCATTCTGGCATCCTTTGGGATGGGCAATATGACACAGAGTAGCACGGCAGCAAGTGCCTTAGAAACAGGTTGTCATATCCCGACTATCTGGACAGGCGTTGGATTGACAGGGCTGTTATGTTGTACCGTGTTGGGCGGGATGCGAACCATTGGCAATGTAACAAAATTTCTGATGCCGTTGTTGTCGGGCGGCTATCTGTTGGCATCTGTTCTGGTGTTATGGCACAACCGGTCACAGCTTCCGGATGCATGGAAACAGATTTTTCAGGCAGCATGGCAGCCTTCGGCGGCAGGTGGGGGGACGTTGGGAACGGTTATGCTGGTTGGCTTACGGCATGGGGTTTTCTCCAATGAAGCCGGACTGGGGAGCAGTGCGATGATTCACAGCTATGCAAAAGAAACCGTTCCGGGGCAGCAAGGCATGTGGAGTATGGTAGAGGTATTTTTTGATACAATGGTTTGTTGTACATTGACCGCATTGGTGTTACTCAGCACCGGCAATGCGGAAACAGGGGGGATTGCCGCTGTTCTCGCTGCCTTTTCCTGTGTGTTCGGGGAGAAGACGGCTTGTGTGCTCTCTTGGATTCTGGCGTTGTTTGCCGTCGCTACCATATTGGGTTGGTGTTGTTGCGGCGAATTGGCAGCCCGTTATCTGTTCGGAGAAACGGGTGTCCACTGGTATCGACGGATTTATTGTCTGGCAGCTGGGATCGGGGCAGTTGTCACCTTGTCAACGGTCTGGACGTTATCAGATATTGCCAACGGACTGATGGCAATTCCAAACCTGTTGGGGATTCTGTTGCAATTCCGGTCAGATGGCAGAGTTTGCACCGTCCGCAAGACTGTCCGAAAATTCTTCTGAAAACTCTTCAAAGAATTGTTGCCAAGCATTCGAATCACTGGCATAAGAGAAGAAAACAATCATGTAGATCAGGAATACAAGATTGCATAAAATGCCGACAATCCCCAGCACGATACCGGCAGTTGCAATGCCATTCGGATTTTTTCTCTGTTGCAGGATGCCGAAAATCAACGCCAGCACAGACGGAATGATGCCGATGCCGTAACAGCAACAGATGACAATGGAACAAATCCCCAGTACTAAGGAAGCGATTCCCATTCCGTTTCCTGTCTTTGGTTTTTGTTGCAGCGGTTCTTCCGGATAAAAATTGTTTTCGGGATGAAAATCATCGTTCATTGGAAAAGACATATGAAAAACTCCTTTTTAGTTTGAATTTATTTTTGGGTTTGTTTTTAATTTGACAGATCCGCTTTTCTGGCTTCCTGCGCTTTTAGAATCCGGACATCGCTGCCGACAAAACAGAGATTGAAATAGGTGGCGAAAATACGGGATGTAATCCGTTCTTCGTAGCGATGGGAAATCCCATTGTAATCCAGATTGGTGCTGATAATCGTCGGCAGGGAACGATTCATACGGGTGTTGATGAGATTATAAATCGTAGACTGATAGAATGCGGAATCAAATTCTGTTCCGAGGTCATCCAGAATCAACAGGTCACAGGTCAGCAGCAACTCCATCGTGTTGGTGTCTTCGTCACTTTTGCCGAAGTGTTCCTGTTCAATGCGCCGCAGAAAGTTGATAACGGAATCATACAGGACACTGTAACCATGTTCAATGACCACGGAAGCAATGGAAAGGGAGAGGTGTGTTTTTCCTCTGCCGGTTTTTCCGAACATCAGAATGCTGGGAGAATTTTGATTGAAGTGTTCTGCGTAATGCTGGCAGTAATGCAGGATTTTTTTCATTGCCTGATAGCAGTCTGAGCCTTTCTCTGTCTTTTGTCCTCTGTAATATTCCAGAGAGAATGTTTCAAATTGACAGAGCTGAATCTGTGCTGTTTGGTTCAGTTCTTTTGCGGCAATCTTTCCGGCGAGTGCAAGCAAGCAATGACAGAAAGTGCCTTTGGCGTAGCCGGTGTCATGGCAGTCGGGACATTTATAAATGACATCGAGATAGTTTTCCGGATAGCCGTGCATCGAGAGAAGCTGTCGGATCATTTTTTGTCCCTGCTGATTCTGGGTTGCCAGTCGTCTGGTTTGTTCTTCCACATTTTTGCCGGATTGAATGATTCGCATCAGATCCCGACTGGTATGGAACAACTGTCGGTTGATTTCTACAATTTCCGGAATGGTCTGTTCGACCTCCTGTAAATGCGCTTCCTGCATGGTTTTGGCATAATTCCGTCGGGAGGAGAGAATGGAAAACGCTTCTTTTAAATGTTGTTCTTTCATAGGAGCACCTCCTTATAATACATCATAGTGCACTGGGCTTATTATTCGTCCAGATTATAGATTAGAGAGCGGTACGCATCCGCATTTTCGCTGACAGGAATTTCTTTGCTTTTTTTCTTGCTGTAGGGCTGAGCTGCTGGCGGTTTGTCGTTGGCATCGACCTCCTGTCGGGTCTGATAGCCTGCTTCTGTCCAGCTTTGCAGAATCCGGTCAATATAGGGGAAAGAGAGCTTGTCCGTCTGTTCTACGGTTTTCTCGTAGGCATAGCGAATCAAGTCCATTGGGACAGCGTTTTTCTGCCACAGCTCAATATAAGATTGTTGCTTTGGGGTTGGGTTGCGATGCATTTCCAGCATTCGCATAATTTGTCCCCGATAGGAACGGTT
Source organism: uncultured Ruminococcus sp. (assembly GCA_964399025.1). GTDB lineage: Bacteria > Bacillota > Clostridia > Oscillospirales > Ruminococcaceae > Ruminococcus_C. The sequence goes on from CAYNPC010000007.1 coordinate 19,836, forward strand.
TTCCTCCATCCGCATGATGGCTTCCTGCGCCTTTTGCATGGTGTCAATTTCCTGACTCCACCAGTCCGCCAGAATCTGTTCTGCATAGGCGATGCTATGCTTTCCGATTTTATGGCAGTATGCCAGCACCAATAAAATAATATCGCTGGAAAATCCGAGGTAATCATGCAGCCAGATCAAGGAACGTTGTTCCATCGGGCGGAGCAGTTGTCCAAATTCTTTTTCCGCCATACGGAAGAGAATCTGTAAGGATTCCGATTGCTGGATGGCAGCTGCCATTTCTGTTGGCAGCATCTGCACTTCTGCACTGGTGCGGGGAATGGTTGCGACGCCAGTCTGCGGCTTTGGTTCGGGAACGGGTTCTGTTGCAGGTGTTGACTCCAGCGCAGCAGTGACAGATGGTTGCACTGGTGCTGACTCCGGCACAGCGGGAACAGATGGTTGTGCAGGAGCGGCTTCTGGTGCGGATAGTATTTCTGTCTGCTGCCAGAAGAGAATGGCTTCTTCTACCAGCTCCGGCAGACAGCCGATTTGCTTTCCGATTTGTTCTGTATCAATTTGTTCTGGCTGATGGCGCAGCAGGTAGAGCAGGACTTTTAATTGAGAAGGGGTTGCCAGTTTCAGATATTGATCCACTACGGCAGTTGGTACACTGAACAGGGTATGCCAGGGACTGTTTTGCATGGTCAGCATCAAGATTACATCTCTCCTTGAAAAACTTGAAAAAAATTGAAAAAAGCACTTGACAAATAGAGAAAAGTGTGCTATACTAATAAAGTCGTAAGCCGATGTGTCGGAATGGCAGACGAGGCAGACTCAAAATCTGTTGTAGGCAACTACGTGTGGGTTCAAGTCCCACCATCGGCACCAAAACGCTTTTGCAATTTGCAAGGGCGTTTTTTTATTGCCTGTTCACGGGAAATAACGGATGGGAAATACCGACAGGCAACAGAAAAGAAAAACGGTAAAAAAATAGCCGTCTGAATCGCTTCAAACGGCTACCGCATTGTGTGGCGTGCCTAGAGGGATTCGAACCCCCGACCTACTGGTTCGTAGCCAGTCACTCTATCCAGCTGAGCTATAGGCACATCGTGTCTCACAACATTATCTATTATAGCACAGGTTTTCTCATTTGTCAAGGGGTTTTTCAAAAAAAATCGAGAAAAGCCGAAAAAATTTTTTTCTCGACAAAAATCGACAAAAAAAGTTGCCTGGTGCAGCAGGCAACTTTTTTGTATTCGATTTAGAGATAATCCTTGATCAGCTTCACACAAGAACGGCAGACCTTCTTATCGTTGAAATCGATGAGGTCATCAGTCTTATTGCAAAGTGCACAGGAGCTCTGTGTCTTCTGAATAATGATCTTTGTGCCCTCGGTGTAAATTTGCAGATAATCGTTGCAATCAATCTGCAACTGGCGTCTCAGTTCTTTTGGCAGCACGAAACGGCCCAGACTGTCAACACGACGCATAATGCCGGAATCCTTCATGGTATCCCTCCTTTTCGCTATAATATACCCATTATACAAAAAAATGGTACTCCTGTCAATAGAAAAAGCATGACCCAACGATAGCTATTAGAAAATAAAATATAGCTATAATCTTTTTTTCTGCTTTTCCCGAAAAAAGTTGAAAAAAAGGCTTGACAAACGGGAAGAGATGTG
>CAYNPC010000008.1:0-21373 GCA_964399025.1 uncultured Ruminococcus sp.
TTTATCACATTTAAGTTATGCTCAATGACCAATACTGTATTGCCGGTATCCGTCAAACGCTGTAATACCGCAATCAAACGGTGTACATCTGCTGTGTGCAAACCGGTTGTTGGTTCATCCAGAATATAAATCGTCTTTCCCGTCGGGCGTTTTGCCAGCTCTGTAGATAGCTTGACACGCTGCGCTTCGCCGCCAGAAAGCGTTGTAGCTGGCTGTCCAATCTTGATATAACCCAACCCCACTTCCTGCAACATTTTCCGTTTCCGGAAGATTTTCGGATGCTGCGCAAAAAAGACAACGCCCTCGTCCACTGTCATTTCCAGCACGTCATAAATGGACTTCCCACGATATTTCACTTCCAATGTCTCTCGATTGTAACGCTTTCCTTTGCAAACCTCACATGGCACATAGACATCCGGCAGGAAGTGCATTTCTATTTTCAGAATGCCATCCCCTTGACACGATTCACAACGACCGCCTTTGACATTAAAAGAAAATCGTCCGGCTGTGTATCCTCTTGTCTTGGCATCATTTGTTTTTGCAAACAATTCCCGAATATCTGTAAATACACCGTTATAGGTTGCTGGATTGGAACGAGGTGTCCTGCCAATCGGCGATTGATCAATGGCAATTACTTTATCCAAATACTCCATGCCCTCCATCTTCTGAAAAGCACCAGCTCGCACTCTTGTGCGATTTAATTTTGCAGCCAGATGTTTATAGATAATTTCATTGACCAGCGAAGACTTCCCCGAACCAGAGACACCCGTCACACAGGTGAACGTCCCGAGCGGAATAGAAACCGTGATGTTCTTTAAATTGTGTTCCGTTGCACCAATTACAGTCAGATACTGTCCGTTCCCCGTGCGACGTTGTGCCGGAAGCGAAATCTGTTTTTTTCCGCTGAGATATTGTCCGGTTATGGATGTTTCGCAGGCAAGCAAGCCTTTCACATCACCAGAATAGACCACCTCTCCACCGTGCACCCCTGCACCCGGTCCGATATCTACCACGTAATCTGCCGACAGAATGGTGTCATCATCGTGTTCTACCACAATCAATGTATTGCCAAGATCCCGCAGTCGTTTCAAAGTGGCAATCAATTTATCATTATCACGCTGATGCAATCCAATACTTGGCTCATCCAGAATATACAGTACGCCCATCAGATAAGAACCAATCTGCGTTGCAAGGCGAATCCGCTGACTTTCTCCACCAGAAAGTGTTCCTGCATTTCGGGAAAGCGTCAGATAATCCAAACCGACATTCTTTAAGAAACCCAATCGCTCTTTGATTTCTTTCAGAATCTGTCCTGCTATATGCTGTTCCTGCGCTGTCAGTTGAAGCGTTTCAAAGAATTGCAGTGATGCCGCAACAGAAAGATTGGTCAACTCCATAATATTCAAACCACCAACGGTTACACCCAATATTTCTTTTTTCAAACGGTTTCCATGACACACCGGACAAGGCACAGCAGACATATAAGCAGAAATTTCTGCCTTTGCCCATTCCGAACCCTCTTTTGCACGACGTTCCAGATTGGGAATGACACCCTCAAATGTTGCCCGATACGCACTGCTTTTGTTACCATCCTGAATCCGATGCAGAAACAGTTCTTTTGTTGTACCATAGAGAAATGGTTGCAACGCATTTTCTGGCAGATCCTTGACTGGCACATCCAACGGCACTTGATATTGCTGCGAAATTGCCTGATAATACATCATCGCAATAGACGTATCATCCAAACTATTCCATCCGGGTGCTTTGATGGCACCCTGTTGAATGCTGAGATCTGTATTCGGTACAATCAAATCCGGATCAATTCGCTGAAAAACACCCAATCCGGTACAATGTTCGCAAGCACCATAAGGGTTATTAAAAGAAAACATCCGTGGGGACAGCTCTTCAATGGAAATATTGTGTTCCGGACAGGCGTACTGCTGCGAAAAGAGCCATGTTTCTTGTCCGATGATTTCTACCGCTGCGATGCTACCCGTCAGAGAAAAAACCGTTTCCAAGCTGTCTGTCAGACGAGAACGAATCCCCTCTTTGACAACCAGCCGGTCTACTACAATTTCAATCGTATGCTTTTTATTCTTTTCCAGTGAGATGGTTTCTGACAAGTCATACAAAATATCATCCACCTTGACACGCACGTAACCAGCACGACGTGCCCGTTCCAGTTCTTTTGTGTGCTGTCCCTTTTTCCCTCTCACAATCGGTGCCAACAGCTGTATTTTTGTGCCCATTTCCAGAGACAATATCCGGTCTACCATCTCATCAATGCTCTGTTGCCGAATTTCCCGACCACAAATAGGACAATGTGGGATGCCGATTCTGGCATACAACAACCGAAGATAATCATAAATCTCCGTCACAGTGCCCACGGTAGAACGTGGATTTTTAGAAGTTGTCTTTTGATCAATGGAAATCGCTGGGGATAACCCTTCAATGCGATCCACATCTGGTTTCTCCATCTGTCCCAGAAATTGTCTGGCATAAGAAGAGAGGCTTTCCATATAACGGCGTTGTCCATCTGCAAAAATCGTATCAAAGGCAAGAGAGGATTTTCCAGAACCGGAAAGCCCTGTCATAACGACAAGCGCATCTCTTGGAATATCCACATCAATGTTTTTCAGATTGTTTGCCCGTGCCCCACGAATTTGAATCTGATCTATCATGCTTTCTTCCCTTTCAATTCCTGAATCTTATCTCTCAGGTAAGCGGCGTGTTCAAATTCTAACAGCCTTGCAGCTTCTTTCATCTGTGCGGTCAATGTGTCAATCAGCGTTGTTCGTTCCTTTTCTGACAGCTTTGGCGCAGCAGATTTCTCTTCGACTTCTTCTTTTGATGCAATCTCAATGACATCCCGTACCGCTTTGGTGATGGTCTTTGGTACAATACCATGCGCTTGGTTATATGCCATTTGCTTTGCTCGTCTGCGTTCTGTTTCTGTTATCGCACGTTCCATAGAACCTGTCACAGAATCCGCATAGAGAATCACCTCTCCGTGTGCATTTCGGGCAGCACGCCCTATGGTTTGTATCAAGGCGGTTTCACTTCGCAAAAAGCCCTCTTTATCTGCATCCAGAATGGCAACCAGTGAAACTTCCGGAATGTCCAAGCCCTCACGCAATAAGTTAATGCCGATCAATACATCAAATTCCCCTAAACGCAAATCTCGTATGATTTCCATTCGTTTTATCGTGTCCACATCATGATGCAGATAGCGCACTTTCACGGAAAGCTGTTCCAAATAAGCCGTCAAATCTTCCGCCATACGTTTCGTCAATGTGGTAATGAGAACACGTTCCTGCCGTTCCACACGCTTCTGAATTTCAGAATACAAATCTTCAATCTGTCCGGAAACCGGACGCACAGATATCTCCGGATCTAACAATCCTGTCGGACGGATTACCTGCTCCACAATGACACTGGAATGTTGTTTTTCAAATTCTCCCGGCGTTGCACTGATATAGATGGCTTGTGGAATGCGCTCATAAAATTCTTCAAACTGCAATGGACGATTATCCATTGCACTCGGCAAACGAAAACCGTAATCGATCAACGTTGTTTTTCTGGCACGATCGCCTGCCGCCATCGCACGCACCTGTGGCAATGTCACGTGGCTTTCATCCACCACCAACAAGAAATCATCTGGAAAATGGTCTAACAGGGTATACGGCACGCTGCCTGCCGGTCTACCGGCAAGTACACGGGAATAATTTTCAATCCCTGTACAGAAACCAATCTCTTGCAACATTTCCATATCATAATGTGTGCGCTGTGCGATGCGCTGCGCTTCCATCAGTTTGTGATTGGCTTCAAAATATGCCACCCGTTCCTGCAACTCTGCTTCAATCTCTGCCACTGCCTTTGTCACACGATCTCCACTGACAACATAATGCGATGCTGGAAAAATAGCTGCGTGTTGCAATGTAGCCATTACGTGACCGGTTACGGTGTCCACCTCACAGATGCGGTCAATTTCATCTCCGAAATATTCCACACGGATCGCCGTATGATTGGAATCAGATGGAAAAATCTCAACAACATCTCCTCGCACCCGAAACTTATTTCGGGTCAGTTGCACATCATTCCGCTCATACTGGATGGCAACCAGTTCTTTCAGCAGAACTTCTCTTGGCTTTTCCATCCCTTTCCGGACGGAGACGACCATAGAACGATATTCTTCCGGACTGCCCAATGAATAGATACAGGAAACACTGGCGACGATAATCACATCTCGCCGTTCTGCCAATGCTGTCGTGGCAGAATGCCGCAGTTTATCAATATCATCATTGATCGACGAATCCTTTTCAATATAACTATCTGTACTCGGCACATAAGCTTCCGGCTGATAGTAATCATAGTAGGATACAAAATATTCTACGGCATTTTCCGGAAAAAATTCTTTCAATTCCGAACAGAGCTGTGCTGCCAGAATTTTATTGTGCGCTAAGACCAATGTCGGTTTATTGACCTGTGCAATGACATTGGCAACGGTAAATGTTTTCCCAGAGCCTGTCACACCCAACAGGGTCTGTTCGTGTGCACCATCTTGTATGCCCTTTACCAACGATGCAATCGCCTCCGGCTGATCTCCTGTCGGCTGATAAGGAGCATGTAATACAAATCGTTCCATAGATGCGCCTCCTCCCTGCATCCATCGCTGTTACGATATCATATCCCAGAATCCATAATATCGGAAAGAAAGTACATCGTTTTGTCCTACGATGAAATGATCATCCAATTCAATATTCAGATGATGCAATGCAGCATACAGATTCTTTGTGAAAAACATGTCATCATTGGATGGCATGGACGGTGCATCCGGATGATTGTGCGCCACAATGACACGAGCGGCATTGTTTTTCATCGCAATCTCTGCAATTGCACGCACGCTTACACCGGCTACGCCTGCGCTTCCCTCTGATACAAATGTCTGGTCAATAATCCGATCATCATTATCCAGCGAAATCAAGACAACCTTTTCCCGTACAACACCAGTGTAGAGATTTCTCAGATGTTGTTTCATTTCTGCCATGTGCTCTTCATCCACCCGAAACCGGTTTGCGACTTCCTTCTCATGGCTGATTTGATAACAACGAAATACCTCTGGCAACATCTTCAGAAAAATCGCTGCATTATCCTGAATGCCCGGTATCTTTTTCAATTCACTGACATCTGCATCCATAACACCTGCCAGCGAATGAAATGTATTCAATAGCTGATGGGCAATGGGGTTTGTATTGACACGTGGCAACGCATAAAACAACAGCATCTCCAATATTTCATGTTCCTGAAAAGCAGCAAATCCACATTCCAGATATCGTTTCCGCATCCGGCTACGATGATTTTTATTTAAATTTTCCGGCTTTGACAAAACCGCAGTGTCCGTCTTTTTCGCCATGCCGTCTCACACCTCTCAAAAAAATATGCTTTCTTTTTCCATCCATTTGTGTTATACTGGATGGTATCAGAATAGAATGCCACAGAAAGGAGTTCGCAATTCTGCGAAACACGCTTACCATGAAAACATTCCAGATTCAACAAAATGATAGCGGTCAAAGACTTGACCGCTTCCTCAAAAAAATGCTGCCTGCTCTGTCAAGCAGCCTGCTTTATAAAGCAATCCGAAAAAAACAAATCAAAGTCAATCGAAAACGTTGCACAGGTGATCAACGCCTACAGACAGGCGACGTAATTTCCCTGTTCTTGCCGGATGACTGCCTGCAAACAACCGCACCCATCAAAAAGCCTGCGCACGGCAATGCAGATGCACTCAATGTTGTCTATGAAGACGACAATTTGATGATACTCTACAAACCGGTCGGTATGCTGGTACACAGCGATGCCGCCCATCCAGACCATTGTCTGGTCAATCATCTTCACGCTTATCTGCAACAGAAAGGCGCATACCATCCGGATCAGGAACAATCCTTTGCGCCAGCAATCTGCAACCGTCTGGATCGTAATACAGAGGGGCTTGTCATTGCTGCCAAAACAGCAGAAGCCCTACGAGAAATCAACCGTCTGATTCGGGAAAATCGCATCCAGAAGACCTATCTCTGTGTACTGGCATCTTCTCCGAAACAACCCAAAGCCACCCTGCACGCTTATCACTGGAAAAATGCAAAAACCAATATGGTCACCATCTCTGATCATCCCAGAACAGGATATCGAGAAATCATCACATCTTATCGTGTCTTGCAGCAAGGGCAAATCGGCTGTCTGGCAGAAATCACGTTGCACACAGGCAGAACACACCAGATACGAGCGCACATGGCACACATTGGTGCACCACTTCTTGGTGACCAGAAATATGGCAATCAGAAGCGCAACCAACAGGCACATGTATCGCATCAATTGCTCTGCGCTTATCAACTGCGATGGGAACCAGAAGAAACTTCTTGTCTTTCCTATCTGCAACATCGCACATTTACTGCACCAACGCCTGACTTTGTAAAAAAATGGTTTTCAAAATAACAAGGGAAAAGCATCCATCTGTCGCAACAGGTGGGTGCTTTTCTTATCTCTGTTATTCTGTCAACATACGTGTTACAATTTCCTTTACGATACCCGGATTTGCCTTACCCTTAGAAGCTTTCATGCACTGTCCAACCAGATAACCAAGCGCATTGGTTTTTCCGTTCTTGTAGTCATTGACGGACTTCTCATTCTGTTCCAGTACGCTCTTTGCCAACTGTTCCAGAAAATCCTGATCCGAATTCTGTGCCATGCCCTCTTCTTCAATGATGGCAAGCGGTTCTTTTCCGGTTTCCAGAATGATCTGGAAGACTTTTTTCGCAGCAGAATTGGAAATTACGCCCTTTTCTACCTGTCCAATCAAATCAGACAGATACTGTGGTGTCAGTGGTGTTTCGCTGATCTTCTTGCCAGTGTCATTCGTGAACTTCGCAATATCTGACAAAATCCAGTTGCTAATGCTCTTCGGCTTGCAAGCCCCAATATGAATACAAGCATCAAACATCGAAGACCGTTCCAGATCTTCTGCAATCAACGTTGCATCTACCTGCGACAAACCAAATTCCTTGACATAACGGCGAATCTTTGCATTTGGCAGTTCCGGAATTTCTGCTTTCAGTGCCTGTATTTTTTCTTCCGGTACGACAATGGTCAACAAGTCCGGCTCTGGGAAATAGCGATAATCCTGCGCATCTTCCTTGCTCCGCATCGTGTAGCTCATGCCCTTTGCATCATCCCAACGACGTGTTTCTTGTACGATGGTACCGCCTTCTTCCAGAACAGCAATCTGCCGCTTTGCTTCGTATTCAATGCCACGTACAGCTGCACTGAAACTGTTGACGTTCTTCATTTCGCAACGTGTCCCAAATTCTGTGCTGCCTTTTTTCCGGACAGAAACATTGACATCACAACGAATCGAACCTTCCTGCATCTTACAGTCTGAAATATTCAGATACTGCAAAATCGACTTGATGGTTTCCAGATATGCCTTTGCTTCTGCACTGCTGCGAATATCCGGTTCGGAAACGATTTCAATCAACGGCACACCGCAACGGTTCAAGTCAACCAGAGAGCCAGAGAAAGAAGCATCATGCAACAGCTTACCAGCATCTTCTTCGATATGGATTCGGGTTACACCAATCCGCTTTTCTTCTCCATCTACCATAACATCCAAATAACCATTCTCACAGAGCGGTACTTCTGCCTGTGAGATCTGATATGCTTTCGGCAAGTCCGGATAGAAGTAGTTTTTCCGATCCTGTTTGCAGACACCATTGATGGTGCAATTCATTGCATGTCCCATTCTGATGGCATATTCTACAACTTTTTCATTCAGTGTTGGCAATGTGCCCGGCATACCCATACACACCGGACAAACCTGTGTGTTGACTTCCAGTCCGAACGCATTCCGACAGTTACAATAAATTTTAGAAGCGGTGTTCAATTCCGCATGGACTTCCAGTCCGACAACCATTTCATATTCCTGCATGGGAATTTCCTCCTTCCAATGTGGCTCAAAGTGTCTGTGGGACACAGGCAAATCCGCCGCAGAGCTGTTCATAAACACTTGCTGCACCCAGAATCGTCTGTTCTGCAAATTTTGCACCAATTATCTGCATTCCAATCGGCAGACCATTTTCTGTCTTTCCACACGGAAGACTGATTGCTGGCAGACCGGCAATGTTTACCGGAACGGTGCAAACGTCACCACTGTACATCTTCAACGGGTCATTGACCTGTTCGCCAATCCGGAACGCCGGTGTCGGATAGGTCGGTGTAATAATCACATCACACTGCTGGAATGCTGCTGCAAATTCCTGTGCAATCTGCCGCTGTACCAGCTTTGCTTTCTTGTAATACGCATCATAGAAACCGGAACTCAGTACAAACGTACCCAGCATAATACGACGCTTTACTTCGTCACCGAATCCCTCACTTCTGGTGCGCTCGTACATATCTGTCAAGCCATCATATTCCGCTGCACGATAACCATACTTGACACCATCAAACCGTGCCAGATTGGAAGAGGCTTCCGCAGATGCAATAATGTAATACGTATTGACTGCATATTCTGTACTCGGCAGAGAAATTTCCTGTACCGTTGCGCCATTTGCTTCCAGCAAACGAACCGCATCCATAACAGCGGTCTTGACGGTATCATCAATGCCAGCACCAAAATATTCCTTCGGCAGACCGATTTTCAGACCAGCAACGCTGCTACCCTGCAAAGCGGCAGCAAAATCCGGATAATCCCGCACAGCAGAAGTGGCATCCATCTTGTCATGCCCACAAATCAAGCTGTACAGCATAGCAACATCTGCAACAGATTTGCCGATTGGTCCAATCTGATCCAAAGAGGAGGCAAATGCAACCAAACCATAACGAGAAACGCTGCCGTATGTTGGCTTCAATCCCACTGTGCCACAGAAAGAAGACGGCTGCCGGATAGAACCACCTGTATCAGAACCAAGTGAAACAATGGCTTCCCCTGCTGCAACTGCCGCAGCAGAACCACCAGAAGAACCACCCGGTACATAATCCAGATTATGCGGATTGTGTGTTTTCTTAATATAGGACGTTTCTGTAGAAGAACCCATCGCAAATTCATCCATGTTCAGCTTGCCTGTAATCACCATTTTGGCATTCCGAATCGGCTGCATAACGGTGGCATCAAATGGCGGCACATACTGTTCCAACATTTTAGACGAACAGGTTGTCCGCAGTCCCTTGGTTGAAATATTATCCTTGATGCCAATCGGAATACCAGCAAGCGGATGCAAGGTTTCGCCCTCTGCTCTTGCCTTGTCAACGGCTTCTGCCTGTGCCAACACGTCCGTACTTTGTGTGACATAAGCACCTACTTTTTCTTCTACAGCGGCGATGCGTCCCTGTACAGACTGGCAAAGCTCCACCGCACTGCATTCTTTTTTTTGCAGCATTTCTGACAGCACCGAGGCTGTCTGTTCATAAAGCTCCATGTTTTTGCCTCCTTATTCTACTGTTTTCGGAACAACTAGACAACCTGCCTGTACCGCTGGTGCGTTGGCAAGCATCTCTTCCCGCTTGTATTTGTGATCATTTGCCACATCTTCCCGCAAACGCATGGCGTTTTCCGGATCCAATGTCAACGTGTCGGTGACATCCGGCAGATGGTCTACCATCTCTACGATGGATTCCATATCTTTTTCAAACTTTTCAATCTGCTCCGGCTCAAAATGCAGCCGAGACAGTTTTGCGATATGTGCAATATCAATTTTCATATTACAAAACACCCTTTCATTTTTTGATCTGTGCCAGTAAATCCTGCTCTGTCCAGACCGGAATCCCCAGTTCTGTTGCCTTTTGCAACTTGCTGCCGGCTTCCTCTCCAGCCACTACATAGGTTGTCTTCTTGGAAACGCTGCCGCTGACTTTTCCGCCAAATTGTTCTATCAACGCTTTTGCTTCTGACCGCTTCATTGTGGGCAGTGTGCCCGTCAGTACAAATGTCATATTCGCAAAACGGCGGTCTGTCAATTCTGTTCTGGTATACTGCATTTGCACGCCATGCGCCTGTAAGGCAGCAATCAGCTTCTGCATATGTGGTTCCTGAAATGCAGATACCACACTTTCTGCCATCACCGCACCAAAGCCCTCTATGGTTGCAATCTGTTCGGCATTTGCATTCATGATGGCTTCCATAGAAGGAAACGCTTCACAGAGCAATTTGGCTGCCTGCAAACCAATATTACGAATGCCAAGCCCGAATAACAACCGTGGCAACGGATTCTGCTTAGAAGCTGCAATGGCACGAATCAGATTATCTGCTGATTTCTCTGCAAACCGATCCAGCTGTAGCAAATCTTCTTTTTTCAGCGTATACAAATCCGCCACAGAATGCAGATATCCTGCGTTCTGTAAGGCAATGACGTTCTGCGGTCCCAGTCCTTCAATATTCATCGCATCCTTCGATGCAAAATGAATCATACGTTTCAACAGCTGTGCAGAACAGTCCGGATTGGGACAGCGCAGCGCACTTTCTTCCGCATCCCGTACTGCTTTTGTACCGCAGACAGGACAGACTGCCGGCATCTGATACGGCACAGCGTGTTCTGCATGTGCCGCTGACCGTACCACCTCTGGAATGATTTCTCCGGCTTTCCGTACAACAATCGTATCCCCCAGACAAATGCCCTTTTCTGTAATAAAATCCTGATTGTGCAATGTCGCACGAGAGACATCTGTTCCGGCAAGCCGAATGGGCGTAAACACTGCCACTGGCGTAATCACACCCGTTCTACCCACGCTGTTGATAATCTCTAACAAAGTCGTTTCTTTCTCTTCTGGCGGAAATTTATAAGCGGCTGCCCACTTTGGCACTTTTGCCGTAGCTCCCATTTCTTCTCGCTGTGCAAAATCATTGACTTTGACCACAACACCATCAATATCAAACGCATATTCTGTCCGGTCTGTACCGATTGCCTGTAACGCTTCCAGTACTTGCTCCAGCGTTTCCAATGGCTGACTCGCCTGCACGGTTTTCATTCCCAACTGTGACAGATAATCCAACGAATCCCGATGGGTTGTCAGTGTCTCGCCTTCTATTTGCTGCACGTTAAAAATCAAAATATCCAATCCACGTTTTGCTGTAACAGTCGGATCTTTTTGCCGGAGCGAACCGGATGCCGCATTTCTGGGGTTCTTGAATGGCGTTTCTCCGTTCGCTTCCTGTTCTGCTGTCAGTGCAAAAAACTGCTCCCGTGGCATATACACTTCTCCACGCACTTCCAGAAACGCCGGTGCGTGTTCCAATCGAAGCGGTATCGAACGAATGGTCTTCAGATTTTCTGTGACATCTTCTCCGATAAACCCATCTCCACGTGTAGAACCACGGGTCAGTTCTCCATTGGTATATTCCAATGAAACCGACAGCCCATCAATTTTCGGTTCTACAATAAATTGCGGCGCAGCAAATTGCTTCTGACAACGTGTCACAAATGCTGCTACTTCCTCATAAGAAAACACATCCTGCAAACTCATCATCTGTACTGCATGAGATACTTTTTCAAATGTACTGGATGCCATTCCACCAACACGCTGTGTCGGTGAGGTCGGCGACTGCAAATCCGGAAAATCCGCCTCCAGCTGTCGCAACTCCCGCATCATTTCATCATAGGAGAAATCAGAAACAGAGGGATCATTTAAAACATAATAACGATAATTATGCTGTTCCAACGCTTTGGAAAGCGTTGCAATCCGTTCTTTTGCCTCTGCCAATTCCATATTTTCATTTCCTCCTTTGCATTTTCTGCCGCTTTTTATTATATCACACTTTTTGCAGTCGAACCACCATTTTCATGGTTTTTTCAGGATTTATTCACCAAATACAACATAGGATTCTGGCACGTTCCCCACCAGAATCGTCTCCGTCAGAAGATAGGAAAATTGTGCAGTTGTCGTTGTCTGGTAGAATGGTGCTGCTGCCTGCAAGGTGACTGTAATTTCTGCTCGTATGGTGTGACAAGTCTGATTGATCCCAGCAGATTCCAGCTGACTGACGAGCTTTACATCTGCTGTTCCGATTGGGAGCATTTTCAATTGTAATGTTGGACCCTTTCCGGCAAACAGCCAAACGCCGGTCGCCGTTCCGAGAGAAACTGGAAATGTCTGATCTCGTGCTTGTTGCAAATCGTTGTTGATCTGTGTGAGCAGCTGTGCCTGTACCTGATTGATATGCTGTGTGATGGTTTCGACTGCCGTCACTGCACCACTCTCATCATAGAGCAACACAACAAAATCAGAATCCGTATCGCCATTTTCCGACAAAACCGTGTGTACACTTTCTCCGATCTGCACAGCGGCAGCAGAACGACATTCCTGTGCGCAGACTGCCAATACATCCGGACGAATCCAACGATCCAGTCTCACCAATCCCAGAATGATTCCCAGCAAAAACAATATCATCAACAGACTGGCTTGTAGTTGTTTTCTCTGTTGCCGTGTTATCTTTCTTCTCAATGCACTATCCTCATACAAAAATGGGCGGCAAACAGCCGCCCATCGAAATCAGATTCCAAACCATCTTGCAGTTACTGTGGGACTTCATCTGATTCCATTTCATCCGCTCCACATCCACAGACACAATCCGATGATGGTTCTCGCATTTCATTGACAGAAGACGGCAGAAATGCTTCCGCTGGAAACCGAATCTTATCAAAAATAGCGCATGGCGATTCCGTATCCGCACGGCATTCCTTTGTCGGAATGGTGTATTCATACGTTGGCACAAGAATCGTGACCGGTCGAAACAATTCCACAACAGAAAACAAACCCAACGTCATGACAACTGTTCGGGTCGGATGTTCATCCACTTCCATATTGGAAGACTTCGTAACAATTTTTGTCTCCAGTGCAATGGGTTCTACTACCTGCACGGCAGCTGTCGGAAGATTGATGCCTTCTACGCACCCATCTGTTCCCGCTGGATGGCTGCACGGGTTATTCTGACTGAAAAATGTTTTGCTGTTGCTCTCTCCGCCATAGAGAATGACATTTTTTCCAGCATACGCCGTCCCAGTCAACAAGGTAGGACTGCCACAAGCACGTTCATATGCCATCAATTCCACTTGGAACGTATACGTCAGATCGACAGAGAAAAAACCACGGTTGAACGGAACGGGTTCTACACTCATGCAGATCTCTGTCACTCTGACACAACGACTCTTGACTAATGTCACATTTGGCGAAAGTGTCCCTTTGTCCAACGTGATTTTCACATTGGTCAGGCAATCTCGATCACTGCAACTGTCAAACACACGGTTGACCTTGATCGGAACTGCATCCGGACAATGCTCCGGCATCGGATGAAATTTGCTCATAGAACACCCTCCTGTAAACTGTAATGCAGATGCAATCTGCTTTTCCTTACAGTTTATTCAAAGGCGTTCTGTTTTGTGCCTACTTCTTCACAAAAAGGAAAATGCTTCAATCCTGCTCGTCTGTCTGATACATTTCTCGGAAAAAGCAACTATAGGAACCGGTATGACAAGCCACACCAGTCTGCTCTACATTGACCAACAAAGTATCATTGTCGCAATCACTGTACATACTGATTACCTTCTGCAAGTGTCCAGATGTTGCACCTTTATTCCAAAGTTCCTGACGGGAACGACTCCAGAACCAAGTATAACCGGTTTCCAATGTCTTTTGCAGGCTTTCCCGATTCATATACGCCAACATCAGCACTGTCTTGGTGTTGTACTCATAGACAATTGCCGGAATCAATTCGCCCTTTGCAAAATATGTATCCAGTTGGTTCGGATCAATTTTCAACATAGGTTTCTCCTCATTTCTTTTGATTTCCGCTCTTTATGCGTTACCGCATCAGAATGCCCTTGCTCCGACAATCTTTCTTGACATCCTGTACCGTCAATTCTCCAAAGTGGAACAGAGAGGCTGCCAATGCCGCAGAACAGCCGGTTTCCAGAAAGGCTTCTGCAAAGTCCGGCAACTTTCCAGCACCACCGCTTGCAATCACTGGAATGGAAACGGCATCACAAACCGCTTTCAGCATTGGCAAATCAAATCCTTCTTTTGTTCCATCTGCATCAATGGAGTTCAAACAGATTTCTCCAGCACCCAGCTGTTCGCACTGCTTCACCCAATCAATCAAATCCAGCTGCATATCTACTCTGCCGCCGTTGATGAAGACGGTCCATTTGTTCTCTGCAACCTTTTTGGCATCAATGCCAACACAAACACACTGACTGCCAAAAATATCAGCGGCTTCCCGAATCAAAGTCGGATTCTGAACCGCCTGAGAATTGACAGAAACCTTGTCTGCACCGGCACGCAGTGTTTCCCGAAAATCATCAATGGTTTTGATGCCGCCGCCCACGGTCAACGGTACAAATACTTTCTTTGCCGTTTCTCGTACAACGTCCAGAATCACGCCTCTTTTTTCATAAGAAGCAGTAATATCATAAAATACAATCTCGTCTGCACCCTGTTCATTGTACACCTGTGCCAGCGCAACAGGATCGCCGACATCTCGCACGCCTGCAAACTGTACGCCTTTTACGACTTTTCCATCCCGTACATCCAGACAGGGAATGATTCTTTTTGCCAGCATTTCACGCAACCTCCATTCTGATTATTGCTGTGCGCCTGCACAGGCAATCGCATCTGTCAGCTGTAATGTGCCCTGATACAGCGACTTTCCGCAAATCGTTCCATACAGCCCCATTTTTTTGCAAGCCTGAATATCTGCAATGGTATGCACACCACCGCTTGCAATGATATTGCAATCTGCGCCAACTGCATTGTGAATCTGTTGCAGCTGTTCTGTATTGACACCAGAAAGCGTTCCATCACGGGAAATATCGGTGTAGATGATATACTTCACGCCAACAGATGCCATTTCTCTTGCCAAAGAAAGATAATCCACGGAAGAAGCATCCAACCAGCCTTCTACGGCAACCATACCATTTTTCGCATCAATGCCAACGGCAATCCGTTCGCCATATTCCGCTACAGCCTCTTTGACAATCTGCGGATTTTTCAGCGCAATCGAGCCAAGAATGACACGAGAAACGCCACCTTGCAAATAAGATTCTACGGTGTCCAGACTACGGATGCCGCCGCCCAATTCCACTTTCAACGGTGTATTTTTTGCAACATCCAGAAATAAATCGGCATTCATCGGCTTGCCTGCTCTTGCGCCATCCAGATCCACCATGTGAATCCATGTTGCACCGGCAGCGACAAAATCAGCTGCCGTCTTCCGGTAATCCTCAGCGACCTTATGTGAAGTCGCAAAATCGCCTTTGACCAGACGGACACACGTGCCGTCCTGAATATCAATTGCAGGTAAAATAATCATCCCAAAAGTCCTCCGAAATTCCGCAAAATCTGCAATCCAATTTCTCCGCTCTTTTCTGGGTGGAATTGCGCACCGAAAACGGTCTTCCCGTCATATACCATAGCAGGCACTTTGCCGCCATATTCTACGTAAGCAGCCAAATACGATTCCGGTACAACTGCTTGATAGGAGTGTACAAAATAGACATACGCCGATTCCCCCAATCCTTTCAGCAGCGGACAATCAATGTGATATTCCAGCTGATTCCATCCCATATGCGGAATGATGAGATCCTGTGCTGGTATCTTTTCGACTGTGCCCGGAATCAAACCCAGCCCGTCACATGCTTCAAACTCATAGCCTTTCTCAAATAAAAGCTGCATTCCAAGACAAATGCCCAGAAACGGTTTTTTCTTTGCTTCTGTCTGCAACGTCTCCACCAAATTGCGTTCCTGCAACATCTGCATTGCACTTGGAAATGCACCGACACCCGGCAAAATCAAAGCATCAGCCGCCTGAATTTCCTGCGGACAATCGGTCAATTTGCTCTCCAGCCCCAGATAATCCAGTGCATTCTTGACACTGAAAATATTGCCAGCACCATAATCTACAATGGCAATCATTTAAAGCACTCCTTTCGTGGACAGGGTTTTTCCATTTTCCAGCGGCGCAATCGCTGTTTGCAAGGCGTGTGCCACTGCCTTGAATGCCGCTTCACATTTGTGATGATCATTGGAACCATACATCATGTTGATGTGCAGTGTAATGCCAGCCTGAAACGCAAAGGCACGGAAAAATTCTTCCGTCAGACAAGCATCATACTGTCCAATCATGGCATTGGTAAACGTTCCTTGGAATACCAGAAACGGACGGTTGCTGATGTCCAGACTACAGAATGCAAGTGCTTCATCCATTGGAATAAAGGCACTGCCATAACGAGTAATTCCTGACTTATCGCCCAACGCTTCTCCAATTGCCTTTCCCAACACAATCCCAGTATCTTCTACGGTATGATGTCCGTCTACATGCAAATCACCAGCCACCTGAATGTGCATACTGATACCACTGTGCACTGCAAGTGCCGTCAGCATATGATCAAAAAAACCGATGCCGGTGTGAATATTGGCAACGCCCTTGCCATCCAACACAACTTTTACTTGGATTTGTGTTTCCTTTGTGTTCCGCTCAATAACAGCTTCCCGCATGATGACACCCTCCTTGATTTTGATTTCTTGTTATGCTTTATTCGCCTTTTTCTGCTTCAAAACGCACCGTAATCGCATTGGCGTGTGCTGTCAACCCCTCACGATTGGCAATCAGCACGATATCATCCTTGGCAGCTTTCAGCGCATCCCGTGTGTAATAAGTATAGCTGGAACGCTTGGTAAAGCTTGCAACACCCAACGGCGAGAAGAACCGTGCTGTACCACTGGTCGGCAACACGTGATTCGGACCTGCATAATAATCGCCCAACGGTTCGGATGCATACGGCCCTAAGAAAACAGAACCTGCGTTGTCCAATGCGCCCAGCAGTTCCATCGGATTTTCCATCAGCACTTCCAGATGTTCCGGTGCAATCCGGTTTGCCAACTGGGTGGCTTCTTCTCTGCTGTCACAAAGCAGAATCGCACCGTAATTGTTCATGGATTTCTCGATGATTTCCTTTCTGGAAAGTGTCTGTACCTGTCGGTTGACTTCTGCTTCTACCTGCTCTGCCAATTCTGCACTGGTCGTCACCAGAATAGAAGATGCCAATACATCATGTTCTGCCTGCGACATCAAATCGGCTGCAACATAGGACGGCGTAGCGGTTTCATCTGCCATGACCAGAACTTCACTCGGACCTGCAATCATATCAATATCTACAATGCCGTACAGCAGCTTCTTTGCCGTTGCAACATAAATATTACCAGGGCCGACAATTTTGTCTACCTTCGGAATTGCCTCTGTCCCGTATGCCAGAGCAGCAATTGCCTGCGCACCACCAGAGAGGAAAATCCGATCAACGCCGCAAATAGCAGCAGCAACCAGAATATCCGGATTCGGTGTACCATCTTTTCTCGGTGGTGTGACCATGATGATTTCTTTCACGCCAGCAATCTTCGCCGGTACTGCGTTCATGATAACGCTGGATGGATACGCTGCCGTACCGCCCGGTACATACAAGCCAACCCGTTCCAGACCACGCACACGCTGTCCCAGAATGACACCGTTCGGCATCGGGTGAATAAAGCCCTGTTCTACCTGCCGCTGGTGAAAATCCCGTACATTTTCCATGGAATTCAACAGCGCATTGACAAATGCCGGATCTGCTGCTGTCAGTGCATCATTGATGACATCTCTCGGCACTTCATAATATTCCGGCAGGCTGCCGTCAAACTGCAATGTGTAATTCTTGACAGCTTCGTCTCCGCCCTCTTTTACCGTCTTCAAAATGCCCTGTACGGTTTCTGTGACACGCTGGTTGGTTTCCCCAGTTCGCTGTTCCAGCAAACGGAAAAAATCTTCCCGTTCTTCTGCAACACTGGCATTGATTTTCTTTATGGTAATCATGCTAATACCCCCTCAATTTTCTGAATCAGTGCTTCAATTTCCTGCTGCCGCATTTTCAGGCTGACAACATTTGCAATCAGTCTGGCAGAAATCGGCACGATTTCTTCTACGACTTCCAGTCCATTTTCTCGCAGTGTGACACCAGTTTCTACGATATCTACGATGCCATCTGCCAGTTCCAGCAACGGTGCAAGCTCAACAGACCCTTCGATTTTGACAATGTCAATATCCATCCCTTTGCTTTCAAAAAAACGACGGGCAACATTCGGGTACTTGGTCGCAATACACTTCACACCATAGCCGCTGTAAAAATCAACGCCTTTTTTGGTTGCCAGCGCAAACCGGCATTTGCCAAAACCAAGATCCTCCAGCTCAAAGAACTTTCCGGACATCTCCAGAATGGTATCTTTCCCGACAACACCAAGATCACACACGCCGTGCTCTACATAGGTAATGACATCTGCTGCTTTGGAGAGGACAACTTCCATATTGCCATCCGGAATCGGCAGAATCAACCGTCTTCCCTTGTTATGAACCGCTTCGCAGTCATACCCTAACTTTTCCAACAATGCGACGGTATCTTTCTCCAACCGTCCTTTTGTCAATGCAATTCTAAGCGGTTTTGTCGTCATAATACAGTGACCTCCGTAACTTCTTCTTCTACCCGATATAACTTCGGAACATTCCGTGTTTTTGCATACTGCAATGCAGCTTCTGCTGTGTCTTCCAGCGCAAATTCTACCACAGCACCATTGCGCCGCATAGATTCTGCCAGAAGAATGGCTTTCTTTTCATAACCGTCTTCTGCATAAATCACTGCATCTGCCGGCTTCTTTTCTCGAGGGTTTTTCTTTGCTGCCAGCTTTGTAACAGCATCTACATTCACAGCAAAGCCAACAGCCGGCACATCATACCCAAAGCTTGCCAGCAGCTTATTGTAACGACCACCGGAAAGCACTTCTTCGCCATAGCCTTCCAGATAGCCTTTGATGATAACACCCGTATAATAATCCGCCTTATTGACAATCCCCAGATCTACACTCAGGCGTTCCTTGCCGATCAGCTCTGCAATTTCATTGTACAGCTTGCGCAGATACTGCAACATATCCTGAATGTGCGGTGTGGTGTACAGCTGTTCCATCTTATCGAACACTTCTTCTCCACCGAACAGAGACGGCAGCTTCTTCAGTGCGTGAATAATGCGATTGTCTACCAGCGTATCCAGCAGGTCATTCAACGCAGAATAATTCTTTGTTTCAATCAGATACCGGATTTCTTCCTTTGTGCTTGGAGAAGCGTGCAGCTCACGCATCAGTTCCTTAAAGATTCCAGCATCGCCCAGTTCAACAGAAAAATTGGTTTCATTGCATTCCTGCAACACGGTAATTGCCATGCTGACCATTTCCAGATCTGCCATGTAAGAATCTGAACCAATCAGTTCCACACCTGCCTGCATAAAAGCATCGCTTCTGCCCTTCAAAGCCGGTTCAAAACGATAGGCACTCTGCATATAGCAGAGCCGCAGCGGCAATACCGCATCACGTAAACGTGTGGCAGCGACTCTGGCAATTGGTGTGGTGGACTCCGGACGAAGCACCAGCAGACGACCCTTGCTGTCTGTCAGCTTGTACAACTGCTCCTGCGGATACCGCACCGCATCCGACTGGAATACATCAAAAAATTCCAGATCCGGCGTAATCAATTCATCATAGCCACTATTCCGGAAAACAGCACGCAATTTTTCCTCTGTTTCCCGACGAATCAGGCATTCTTCTAATAATAAATCTTTTGTGCCTTCCGGCGTAATCAGATTATAATTTCTCATTTGTTCCTCCTAAAACACTTTATCGTGCTACTATGATAATAGAATACCACGCTACATCTTATTTGTCAAGTCAAAAGAGTGTCATCTGACTGGATTTGGGCAGATTGCCGAATGCGTTCAACTTTTCCAGCGTTTCAATCACGGTTTTGGATGCGCCGCTTTGATTCTGGAATTCCTCAATGGAAATAAAATCTCGCTTCTGTGCTGCTTCATATAAGCCATTCGCTGCCGCCAGACCGATACCACTCAATGCAGAAAATGGTATCCGGATTTTTTCATCCTCCACCTGATACTGCGATGCGTGAGAACGATACAAATCAATCGGCAGAAATTCCAATCCACGGCACAGCATTTCATTGACAATATACAGCAGATCCAACTGGTCATTTTCCTTTTTGGAACGCTCATTGCCCTTTTCCCGTAGCAAGTCGATGCGTTCTCGCACAGCTTGCCTGCCTTGCATCACCAGTTCCACATCAAAATCATCCCCACGTGTGCTGAAATACACGGCATAATAAGCAAGCGGATGATACAATTTGAACCAACCCAATTTGATGGCAGCCGTTACATAAGCAGCTGCATGGGCTTTCGGGAACATATACTTGATTTTCAGACAACTCTCTATGTACCAATCCGGTACACCGTGATCTTTCAACATCTGGACTCGTTCCGGTGTAAAGGTTTTGGGGGCTTTTCCCTTTCGGGTGTCCTCCATAATCTGAAATGCTTGCTTCGGTTCTACCCCTTTGTGCAACAGATATGTCATGATGCTGTCTCTCGTTCCAATTACGTCGGAAATTGTGCAAATGCCATTGTCAATCAAATCTTTGGCGTTGCCCAACCATACATCTGTACCGTGTGACAAGCCAGAAACCTGTAAGAAGTCACTGAATTTTGTCGGCTTGGAATCCAGCAGCATTTGAATGGTGAAGCCTGTTCCCATTTCCGGAATGCCAAGGCTGCCAGTTTTGCAATAAATCTCTTCACTGGTGACACCAAGCTCTTCCGCATTGGTACACATTCGAATTACACGAGGATCTGTTGTCGGCACTTCCCGAATATCCAATCCCGTGATTTTCTCCAGATGGTGATACATGGTTGGCACAACGTGCCCCAGTTCATCCAACTTCAAAATCGTATCATGCAGAGAATGGAAATCGAAGTGTGTGGTAATCACATCAGAATCCGTAGAATCTGCCGGATGCTGTACCGGTGTAAAATCATATACGTCATAATCATTTGGCACAACTACCATGCCGCCCGGATGCTGTCCAGTTGTCCGCTTGATGCCTGTGCAACCAATTGAAAGCCGATTGATTTCTGTCGGGCTGCATTCTATGCCACGTTCATCCAGATATTTTTTGACATAGCCATAGGCTGTCTTATCTGCAACAGCGGCAATCGTACCGGCTTTGAACACGTTATCTCGTCCGAACAACTCTTCTGTATAGCGGTGTGCACTGGATTGATATTCACTGGAAAAGTTCAAGTCAATATCCGGTGCTTTGTCCCCATCAAATCCCAAGAATGTTTCGAACGGAATGTCATGTCCATCCCGATTCATCGCCGTGCCACATTGCGGGCAGTCTTTTGCTGGCAGATCAAAACCAGAACCGATGCTGCCATCTGTAATAAATTCACTATGCTTGCACTTCGGGCAAACATAA
>CAYNPC010000009.1:0-20875 GCA_964399025.1 uncultured Ruminococcus sp.
AGCGTTACTTCGCAACCGGTATTGCCGGTATGTCTGTTGTTGCTGACTCCCTGTCCGCAATCAAGTATGCAAAGGTTAAGTGTATCCGTGATGAATTCGGCGTTGTCGTTGACTTCGAAGTAGAAGGCGACTTCCCGAAATATGGTAACAACGATGACCGTGTTGACAGCCTTGCTGTTGATATCCTGAACAAGTTCATGGATATGATCCGCAGCAATTACTGCTACCGTGGTGGCGTACCGACCACTTCTATCCTGACCATTACTTCTAACGTTGTATATGGTAAGAAGACTGGTAACACACCGGACGGCAGAAAGAAGGGTCAGCCGTTGGCACCGGGTGCAAACCCAATGCACGGCCGTGATACCCACGGTGCAGCTGCTTCTATGGCATCTGTTGCAAAGCTGCCGTGGTCAAACGCACAGGATGGTATCTCCAATACCTTCACCATTATTCCGGGCGCACTGGGCAAGGACTCTCAGGTATTTGTCGGCGATCTGGATATCGAATCCATCAAGGAGAGCCTGGACTAATCTTGTGGATTTGTACGACAGTACCATTTTGTTTGTCCAGTCAATCATAAAGGAGGGCGATCCGATATGGCAGAACAACCAAATCCGAACAAGGCAGACTCTGTAGATGAACTGGTCGATATGATCGAGCAGCTGATGGAGGACGGCAGTGGGCATCTTGTCTTCACAGAACAGGATGAACAGGACGGATTACAGGTGAACACCTACCGCAGCATGGATTGCGCAATCGGCAATCAGGCTTGCTGTCAACCGACAGAGTTGATGGACGAAGACGAATAACCACACGGTTTGTATGGTATTGAATTTTTTAGGAGGAATGTATCATGGCAAATGAAAAGCAAATTGATAATCTGGTAGAACTGCTGGATGGCTACGCTGAAAAAGGCGTTCATCATCTGAACGTAAACGTTCTGAACAGAGACACCCTGCTGGATGCACAGCAGCATCCGGAAAAGTATCCGCAGCTGACCATTCGGGTAAGCGGTTACGCAGTAAACTTCATCAAGCTGACCAAGGAACAGCAGGATGACGTTATCTCCAGAACATTTCACGCTGCTCTCTAAGCAGCAGATGCTGGCGAAAAATCATTCGTAAAAGCACAGGGGGCGCATCGTTTATCGTGCGCCCCCTTTTGTTTGAAAAACAAAAAAGAAGGAGAAAGTCACATGGAAGGATTTATTCATTCTACGGAGAGCTACGGCACAGTCGACGGCCCCGGCACCCGATTTGTTATCTTCTTTCAGGGATGTCCCATGCGGTGTCAGTATTGCCACAATCCGGATACGTGGGAATATCAAATCGGAGAACGCCGCACGGTGGAATCGTTGCTGCATGACTACGACGGACTGAAAGAATTTTATCACGATGGCGGCATTACAGCAACGGGCGGCGAACCATTGGCACAGATGGAATTTCTGACGGAACTGTTCACAAAGGCAAAGGAGAGAGGCATTCATACCTGTCTGGATACGTCCGGCATTCTGTTCCGACCGGAAAAGCGAGCAGCATTTGATCAGTTGATGGCAGTAACCGATCTGGTCATGCTGGATATCAAGCACATTGATCCGGAAGAACACAAAAAATTGACGGCACAGCCGAATACGCATATTCTGGAATTTGCAGATTATCTGAAAGAAAAGAAAATACCGGTCTGGATTCGTCATGTTGTCGTACCGGGGATTACGCTGCAAGAATCGTATCTGCGGCGGCTGGGTGCTTATCTTGCTGATATGACCAACATGAAAGCACTGGATGTGTTGCCGTATCATACAATGGGCGAAGTGAAATACGAAAATCTGGGCATTCCGTATCCGTTGAAAGGCATCGAACCTGCCACAACAGAACAGGCAATCTGGGCAAAGGATATCATTATGGAGGCACTGAAAGAACAGTTGCGGAAGGAAAAACACGCAACCGCATAGAAAAACACAAAAAAGCATGAAGTCTGTGCAGTTTCACATCAAATTCGTTGTTGAAACTGCACAATTGCAAGCCTTTCAAATTGTCTGATTTCAATAGAAATTTCGGAACAATCTAAAAAATAATTGCAATTTTTGATATCTTATGCTAAAATAAAAACTGGCATGTTTTCTATGTTTTATTTCATTTTCTAATTCTAAAGAGAAGGGGTCGTTTATGAGCAAGTTGAAATTTTCAAAGCGGTTGGCTGCATCTTTGATTGCGGCTGCCACGATCGGGACGAGCGGTTCGCTGAGCAGCTTATCCTATCTGTCTGTACAGGCAGCAGATACGGATAACTACGCAAAACTGCTGCAATATTCCATGTATTTTTATGATGCGAATATGTGCGGTACAGAAGTAGGAGAGACTTCGGCGTTCAGCTGGCGTGACGATTGTCACACATCTGATGAAGTAACAGGTGGCTTCCACGATGCCGGTGACCACGTAAAGTTTGGTCTGCCAGCAGGCTACACAGCTTCTACACTGGGCTGGGGTTACTACGAATTTAAGGATGCTTATGATTCACTCGGACAGACTGCACACCTGAAGGAACTGACAGATTATTTCTGTGATTACTTCAAGGCAAGCACAGTGCTGAGTGGTGATACAGTTACAAATTTCTGCTACCAGATCGGTAACGGTGATCTCGACCATGCAGTATGGTGCGCACCGGAAGTACAGGATGCAAGCAGCAGACAGACATACTGGACAGACAGTAGTGCCAGTGATATCGCAGCAGAATATGCAGCAGCACTCGCTGCAAACTATGTGAACTTTGGTAACGCAGAAGACCTGAAGTACGCAAAGGCTCTGTACAATTTCTCTGTAAAGTACAACAGCGTTGCAACAGAGGGCACCAGCGCATACTATAATTCTTACGATTACTATGACGATCAGGCATGGGCAGCCGGTTGGCTGTATCTCGCAACGGGTGATTCCACCTATGAGACATTCCTGTCTGGCTTTACAAACGGTTCTAATCTTGGTATGTCCGGTCAGTCCGGTTGTAAGTGGGGCGTTTACTCTCCGAACAGCTGGAACAATGTCAGTGCCGGCGCAGTTGCTTTGCAGGCTGAAATCAAGAACGATTCCAGTGAATGGGCAAAGATCAATGAGTACATCGGCAAGAAGGCAACCAGCAACAGCACTTACTATTGCGAAGATGCTTGGGGCAGCTGCCGTTACAATACTTCTATGCAGCTTCTCGCATTGGTTGCAAACAAGCATGACTCCAGCATTGATTACAACAGCTGGTGCAAGAGCCAGATGAGTATGATTCTGGGCGACAACAGCGCAAATACTTGCTTCGTAGTTGGCTTCTCTGACAATTCCGCAAAGTATGCACACCACAGAGCAGCTTCTGGTTACACAAGCAACGATGAGATGACAGATCAGACTGGTTACAGCAGCAACGGTCATACATTGACAGGTGCGCTGGTTGGTGGTCCGAAGGATTCCAGCTTCACTTATACAGATACGGTTCAGGATTATCAGTGCAACGAAGTTGCATTGGACTACAACGCAGCACTTGTTGGTGCAGCAGCTGGTCTGTATTCTGTTTACGGTACAGGTTCTGTTGATTCCAGCGTCAATGGCGTTGACAAGCAGGTTGTCAGCACAACTGCAACGACAACAGCTACCACCACAACGACAACGACCACTACGACTTCTGCAAAGGTAACCACTACCACACAGGCACCGACAACCACTTCTTCAGACAGCACAGGCGCATATGTTCTGAAGGTAGATGAGGATTGCTCTGTTTCTTCTCTGCCGGATGATGATAAGATGATTGGTTTCTCTTATTCTGATTTCGGTATCGGCGCAGGCGAAAAGGTACAGAAGGTAGAAGTTGTCATTTCTACGACCTCTGGTAAGCTCGGTAAGTGGCAGGGCGCATTCGGTTCTTCTACCACAGTAGATCCGGATTACTGGACACAGACCGAGGATATGTCTCAGACATTCAGCGGTAGCACTGGCACACTGACATGGGATGTAGATTCCGCAACTTCTGATATCATTCAGACCCAGTACGGCGGACAGTTGAAGGTTGGCTTCTGGTGGGTAGATTCTGACTCCTTCACCATTGATGAAGTCCGCATTTACACAGACAAGTCTTCCACGGCAACTACAACAACCGCACTGACCACTACTACACAGAAGCCGGCTACTACTACAAGCGGCGGCAGCCAGTCCACCAGCAATGGTGTATACGAAATCACACCGGACAAAGATTGTGCCGTTTCTGATCTGCCGGACGATGATAAGATGATTGGTTTCTCTTATTCTGATTTTGGCATTGGCGCAGATGAAAAGGTGCTGAAGGTAGAAGTTGATATTTCTACAACTTCTGGTAAGCTCGGCAAGTGGCAGGGCGCATTCGGTTCTTCTACTACAGTAGATCCGGATTACTGGACACAGACCGAGGATATGTCTCAGACATTCAGTGGCAACTCTGGCACACTGACATGGGATATTGATTCCGCAACCTCTGATATCATCCAGACCCAGTATGGCGGTCAGGTAAAGGTTGGTTTCTGGTGGGTAGATTCTGACTCCTTCACCATTGATGCAGTTCGTATCTACACAGATAAGGCTGCAACCACCACGACTTCTGCATCTACGACTGTTACTACAACAACCACACAGAAGCCGACAACCACAACAACCAGCACAACCGCTGCACCGAGCACGACTGCAACTACAACCACTTCTATTACCATCGGTGACGAACCGACCATCGTTGTTGGTCAGCAGTTCGTAGAAGCTGGCGAAGAAGAAGCCGTTGCAATTAAGCCGTCTCTGTATAACGGTGTTCCGACAGAAGGTATGTCTTTGGCATTCAAGACGGGCAGCGATGCTGATCCGGCAACCGCAGCTCTGTTTGAGGCTTGGACTTATGTCGACTTCTCTACCAGCAAAGAGTTCAACAACTTGGGTGCATGGCAGCCAAATGCAGCAGATATGATCTGGGCAATCCCGACCTCTGGTTCGACTCGGATTGACAATCTGGCAGATGGCACAAACCCACTCACCCTGTACTATGATATTCCGGACGAAGATACCATCAAGAGCATTGCTGCTAAGTATAGCATGGAAGCAAAGCAGACAGCAGATGGTCAGTACTACTACGAATTCCCGGTTGCATTTGATGCTGAAAAGATCAATAGCAAGGACGGTAGAGCACTGCTGTGGGTAGGTCTGAACGCAACAGACATTGATGCAACTTACATTGATGGTAGCATCTGTGTTACTGTATCTGCACCGGCTACTACAACAACCAGCACAACCGCTGCACCGACTACCACAACTTCGACCACAACCACTTCCGTTACCATTGGTGACGAACCGACCATCATTGTTGACAAGCAGTTCGTAGAGGCTGGCGAAGAAGAAGCCGTTGCAATTAAGCCGTCTCTGTACAATGGTGTTCCGACAGAAGGTATGTCTCTGGCATTCAAGACCGGCAGCGATGCAAATCCGGCAACCGCAGCTCTGTTTGATGCTTGGACTTATGTAGACTTCTCCACCAGTAAGGAATTCAACAACTTGGGCGCATGGCAGCCGAATGCAGCAGATATGATCTGGGCAATCCCGACCTCTGGTTCGACTCGGATTGATGAACTGGCAGATGGCACAAATCCGCTGACCCTGTACTATGACATTCCGGACGAAGCAACCATCAAGAGCATTGCTGAAAAGTATGGTCTGACCCTGCAAAGCGATGCAGAACATGGTTCTTACTACGAATTCCCAGTAGAATTCGATGCTGAAAAGATCAACAGCAAGGACGGTAGAGCACTGCTGTGGGTAGGTCTGAACGCAACTGATGTTGATGCCGTTTACATTGACGGTAGCATCTGCATCATGGTAAGCGAAGAAGCAACCACAACCACTGCAACCAGCACAACCACCGCACCGGGCACATCTACTACAACCACAACCACTTCTGTTACCATCGGTGACGAACCGACCATCATTGTTGACAAGCAGTTCGTAGAGGCTGGCGAAGAAGAAGCCGTTGCAATTAAGCCGTCTCTGTACAATGGTGTTCCGACAGAAGGTATGTCTCTGGCATTCAAGACCGGTAGCGATGCAAATCCGGCAACCGCAGCTCTGTTCGCTGCTTGGAACTATGTAGACTTCTCTACTTGCAAGGAATTCAACAACTTGGGTGCATGGCAGCCGAATGCAGCAGATATGATCTGGGCAATCCCGACTTCCGGCGCAACTCGGATTGAAGAGCTGGCAGATGGTACAAATCCGCTGACTCTGTACTATGACATTCCGGACGAAGCAACCATCAAGAGCATTGCAGAACAGTATGGTCTGACCCTGCAGAGCGATGCAGAACATGGTTCTTACTACGAGTTCCCAATCGAATTTGATGCTGAAAAGATCAACAGCAAGGACGGTAGAGCACTGCTGTGGGTAGGTCTGAACGCAACTGATGTTGATGCCGTTTACGTTGACGGTAGCATCTGCATCATGGTAAGCGAAGAAGCAACCACAACCACTACCACAACGACAACTACTACAACCACAACCACAACGACAACCGCTTCTAACAGCGATAGCACATCCGCTACCACAACCACCACGACCACAACTGGCACTGGCGAAAGCAGCACTTCTGCTTCTTCCACAACCACAACTGGTACTGGTACAACTGGTAACGAAGGCGGTTCTTCCACCACAACCACTACAACCACAAACGGTTCTGGTAGTGATGAAACATATGATGTTCTGTACGGTGACGTAAACGTCAACGGTCAGGTTACCATCATTGACGTGGTTCTGCTGAACAAGGCAGTTGCTGGCAAGGTACAGTTGTCCGCACAGGCAACTAGAAACGCTGACTGCGTACACGATGGTGTCATCGACGAAGCAGACTCCGTTGCATTGCTGGAATACCTGGTAGGCTTCATTAACTCTCTGCCGAAGAACGCATAACGATTTCAATTTTCTTGTGCAATCTGACAGTGCCGCTTCCGGAAACGGAGGCGGCACTTCTTTTGCCTACGATGTATAATATGACGCATGGACGGAAATAGTATGAATAAAGTTGATTGCAAGATAAAAACACCCACTTTTTATGAAAACCCAGCCTGTTTTTTGTCCAATATCACGGAAACGCTTTCGGCAAAATATACAAATTCACTTTTGCGTTTTTGTGCTGTTTTACTGAAAATGAAAAAATAACTTTACAATAATGTAGTCATATGTTATAATAGCAACAGTGAGATTTTTCGGGGCGGATTTTGGTTTTTCTTGCGTGCCGGAATTTCTGCGTGTGTCGGATTTCAGGGGAATTGTTTCGCTGGAATCCATCAACCATTTACTTTAACTTTTTCTATTTTAAGGAGGATATCTATGCTGAAAAACAAATTCGGTAAGAAGATCTTCGCTTCTGTAATGGCAGCTGCTATGGCAGTTTCCGCTACCGCAGTGGGCATTTCTTCTATTACCGCAAGTGCCGCAAACGGCATCGAAGAGCTTGGCTCCGGTACGTTTAACGACGGTGTCGGCCTGCCGTGGCATATCTGCGAAAGTGCAACCGGTACCATGAAGTTCGAAGTGGCTGATGGCGTGTACAACGTCCTGATCACCAATCCGGGTGGTCTGTCCAACAGCGGTGAAGGTCGTTGGGACTGCCAGTTCCGTCACAGAGGTCTGACCATCGAACAGGGTCACACCTATCGTATCACTTACTCCATCTGGTCCAACAAGGATGCAAGAATTTATGCAAAACTCGGTGATATCACAGATGATGATGTAGAAAACTGGCACCAGAACGGTACTGTCCTGAACCTGTCTTACAGCGATGTAGAAGGTCTGGATGATGACGCTTTGGTTCAGAAGTTGAAGACCGCTTCCAGCACCGGTAATACCGTAGAGTACTGGCAGGGTTGGAACAGCTGGAAGGATAGCAATACCGTTACAGCAAATACATGGACAACTTACGCTTGGGAATTTAGCGTAGATGGTTCTGATAGCCATATGACAACTTCCAACGGTACAGGTGAGTGGACATTCCACCTCGGCGGTACCAGTGATTACAACAACTTCATCTGCTGCGAAGCTGGCACATTGCTGAAGTTTGATAACTTGGCTCTGGTCGACATGACAGATGACAAGTCCAACTACACATCCGATGGTGATTATGAGATCACAGGTGTAGAAGTAAACCAGGTTGGTTACTATCCGTTGCTGAACAAGAAGGCTACATTGGTTATGGATGCTGCTGATACCACAGCAAAGGCATTCCAGATCAAGGATTCCAGCGGCAACGTTGTTTATGAGGGCACAACAGATGCTTCCAGAGGCGACCAGATGGACGATGGTTCTTGGACATACAACCAGATCATTGACTTCTCTGATTTCCAGACAGAAGGCACTGGTTACACCATCACTTGCGATGGCAAGACCTCTCTGCCGTTCGATATCGGCAACGATATCTATGATGGCTTGACCACAAACGCTATGAACTACTTCTATCAGAACCGTTCTGGTGAAGATATCGAAGCAGCTTATATCACTTCTACTGGTGCAAACAGCAGCGCTTCTGATCTGGCTCGTGCAGCTGGTCATAAGAATGTTGATGCTTATATCCAGAATAAGTGGGTTTACATCATTTCTGATGAAAGCAAGATTGAAACAGGCAACGGTACCATTACAGAAAAAACTGGTTGTTACGATGCTGGTGACCATGGTAAATACGTTGTAAACGGCGGTGTTTCCATGTGGACACTGATGAACCTGTACGAAAGCGACCTGATGGATGGCGATGCTTCCAAGTGGGATGACGGTTCTGGTACGGTTGTTATTCCGGAAACGGGCAATGGTATGCCGGATATCCTGGACGAAGTAAAGGTGGAAGCTGACTTCTTTGCTACCATGCAGCGTTCTGATGGCATGGTTTACCACAAGATTCACGACTACAAGTGGACTGCACTTTGCCTTGCACCAGCTGATGACAAGCTGACTCGTATCGTTAAGCCGGTTACCTATGCAGCAACCTTGAACTTCGCTGCTGCAATGGCACAGTATGCAAGACTGGCTGATGAGTGGGATCAGGATGCTTCTGATTACCTGACAAAGGCTGAAAAGGCTTATGCAGCTGCAAAGTCCCTCTACACACCGTATGCAAACGACTGGGGCAGCAACCAGCTGGCAGACCTCGAATCTCTGTATGCACCGATCCAGCAGAATAAAGGCGGCGGCCCTTACGGTGACACCGATGTAGATGATGAATTCTACTGGGCAGCTTGCGAACTTTACATCTCCACTGGTAAGGCAATGTACAAGGAAGACCTGATGAGCTTCAAGAATGCTCTGGGCGTTGACACTGCATTGTATGGCGGTGAAAACAATGGTACACGTTCCTCCTTCACATGGGGCACACTGAACAGCTTGGGTACATTCTCTCTCTGCGTAAATGCAGATTCGTTGCTGGAAAAGGGTCTGTTGACTGCTGATGAAGTTGACACCATCCAGAAGAACGTAAAGCAGGCTGCTGACTACTTCATTGATCTGGAAGATCAGTCTGACTTCGGTATCCCGTATGTTGGTCATGACTACGAAGCAGAAGTTTGGTCTGTTGCTGACTACGAAGCTGGCAATGGTACAGACGGCGTTGTAAGCAAGACCTTGACAAATGGTTATGAATGGGGTTCTAACTCCATGGTTATGAACAATGCAATCACAATGGCATTGGCTTATGACATTGACAAGGAAGCAAAGTACATCAACGGTGTATCCACCGCTATGGACTATATCCTTGGTAGAAACGTAATTGAACAGTCCTATGTATCTGGTTACGGCGAACACGCTCTGCAGTACCCGCACCACAGATGGTGGTCTGGTCAGTTGGATTCCGCAAACTTCCCGTATGCTCCGGACGGCGTTCTGTCTGGTGGCCCGAACTCCGAAATGCAGGACCCGATGATTCAGGGTGCAGGTTATAAGGCTGGTTCTCTGGCTCCAATGGCTTGCTATCTGGATAACGTAGAAGCATGGTCTGTAAACGAGTGCACCATCAACTGGAACTCT
This sequence comes from uncultured Ruminococcus sp., assembly GCA_964399025.1. Lineage (GTDB taxonomy): Bacteria > Bacillota > Clostridia > Oscillospirales > Ruminococcaceae > Ruminococcus_C. Next base: position 10,047 of record CAYNPC010000009.1, read on the forward strand.
CCGCTGGTATGGATCGCTTCCTTCCTGGAAGACGAAGCACCGAACGTAAACGCTGAAACAAGTGCTTCCACAACCACAACAACCACTACAACCACAACCACAACGACTGCTGATCCGAGCAGCTCTACCACAACGACAACCACCACAACAGGCGGCACAACCACCACAAGAGACCCGAATGCAGATCTCATCGGTGACGTAAACCTGGATGGTAAGGTTGAGCTGACTGACGCAATCGTACTGAACAAGTATCTGGCAAACCAGATCGAACTGTCTGCTCAGCAGCTGCGTAACGCAAACTGCGATCAGTCTGATGGCAGCAGCACCGTAAACGAAGATGACTCCGCAGCTCTGATGCAGTTTGTTATCTTCCTCATTACTGATCTGCCGCTCGTATAAGTTTTATAAGAGCGTAGCACACACACATTTGTGAACAAGAGACCGCATGGCATCCGCTGTGCGGTCTTTTTGTGTCCGGAAAATAGGACTTGACAAATCAGAAGGCATATGTTATAATAAAGAAAACCTTATCAAGAGTGGCGGAGGAACAGGTCCTGTGAAGCCCGGCAACCTGATTGCAGCAATGCAGTGAAGGTGCCAATTCCTGCGGTGTGATACCGAGAGATGAGGATTTCGCAGAATAAAACGAAATCAACACACCTCGGAAACGGGGTGTGTTTTTATTTTTTATCGAAAGGAAAAGGAACATGAATCATTTTTTGTTTACTTCAGAATCAGTGACAGAGGGACATCCGGACAAAATTTGTGACCAGATTTCAGACGCCGTTCTGGATGCCATTCTGGCACAGGACGAAACCGCAAGAGTTGCCTGCGAGACAGCAGTTACAACTGGTATGGTGCTCTGTATGGGCGAAATCTCTACAAAGGCAAGTGTGGATATTCCACAGATTGCGAGAGATGTCATTGTCGATATCGGTTATGATCGTGCCAAGTTCGGCTTTGATGGCTATACCTGCTCTGTATTGCAGGTGATGGACAAGCAGTCTCCGGATATCGCTATGGGAGTCAACGATGCGTATGAAAGCCGTGGCTCGGAACAGCAGGAGACAGGTGCAGGCGATCAGGGAATGATGTTCGGTTATGCTTGCAAGGAGACAAAGGAATTGATGCCGTTGGCAATTTCTCTGGCACATAAGCTCTGCATGAAGCTGACCGATGTACGGAAAGAAAAGGTTTTGCAGTATCTGCGTCCGGACGGTAAGGCACAGGTAACAGTAGAATATGTGGATGGAAAGCCAAAGCGGATTGATGCAGTCGTGCTCTCAACACAGCACGCACCGGAAATCCCGATGGAACAGCTTCGTTCTGATGTGATGCACTATGTCATTCAGCCAGTATTGCCGGCGGAAATGCTGGACGAAAATACAAAATACTACATCAACCCGACAGGACGGTTTGTCGTTGGTGGCCCACAGGGCGATAGCGGTCTGACTGGTAGAAAGCTGATTGTGGATACATATGGCGGTGCTGCACGGCACGGCGGCGGTGCATTCAGCGGAAAAGACCCGACAAAGGTAGACCGTTCTGCTGCTTATGCGGCACGGTATATTGCCAAGAATATTGTCGCTGCGGATTTGGCGGATCGTTGCGAAGTGCAGCTTGCATATGCAATCGGCGTAGCACATCCGGTTTCCATTCTGGTGGATACATTCGGAACGGGAAAAGTGGAAGAAGACAAGCTGGCAAAGGCTGTCGCAGACGTGTTTGACCTGACACCGGACGGCATTATCAATATGTTACAGCTGCGGAAGCCACAGTACCGGAAGCTGGCAGCGTACGGTCATATGGGCAGAGAAGAACTCGGCGTTGCGTGGGAAAAGCGAGATCGGGTAGATGCCCTGTTGAAAGCACTGGAAGCATAAAAATCTGAAAAGAAACCGGCAGGGCGTTTTCTGCCGGTTTTTGCTGTTTCTCACGGGAGAAATAATTGCGAGATGATGTCTCGCTCCGTTTCCATGGCACGTTGTATGGTGGTGTCTTCCGGTTCAAATGTCGTGGCGTAATCGTAGATGGCAATGCCGTCAATCTGTTCCATAGAAAGCAGCACGGAGATTTCTTCGGACGGAATGTGAAAATCTGTCTGCCATTCCGTCTGTCCATCTCCTGCCCAAGGGTCTTCTTGTCCTAACTTATAGGTGCAGATGCCAATCCAGAGCGAAACAGCAGAACAGGTTGTCTTTTCTGCCCAGAAAGCAGCGGTTTCTGCAAAGGGTGCTGTGCTGTTCTGCAATCCAAAATAGAGTTGTGGCAAGATGTAATCACAGTAGCCGGCAGTGCGACACCAAAGGTCTGTATCTGCAAATTGTTGTGCGTTGCCGGTGTCTGTTCCCTGCGGACTGATGCCGAATAATACCGTGTCATCAACGGATTTTACTGCCTGATACAGTGCTTGTACCATCGCACTACATTGTGCTTTTCGCCAGTCAGATAAATTTGTTGCGCCGCTTTCCTGAAAGGCAACGGCATCAAAAGAAGCATCTGTTGTCGGATAGAAATAATCGTCAATCTGCACGCCGTCTATGTCATAATTGGCAACCAGTTCCGTTACCCCATCTGCAATGAGCTGGCGAACTTCCGGATAAGCCGGATTGAGCCACCAGCGACCGTCACAGAAAACCAGCCAAGTGCCACGTTTTTCTGTATCTAAGTACCATTGTTTGATGGGATAAGCATCGGACATTTCTTGCATTTGCGCATCGGTTTGACAGCGTAGAGGATTGATCCAAGCGTGAACAGACAGTCCAAGGGCATGGGCTTCTGTCAGCATAATCTGAAGCGGATCATATGTACAGTCGGACGAAAGAGAAAGCCCCGGCGCATAATAATCGGATGGATAATAGGCATCCGCAAAAGCACGCACTTGTAAAAAAACGGTGTTGATGCCGAGTGCTTTTGCATTTTCAAATTGTGTTCGGATTGCAGTCCGGAAAGCCGCTTCTGTCTGCCCCGTCAGAATTTCTGCGTAGTCCATAACGGGAAACCACATACCATAAGGCGTGTCATTGTTGATTCGTGTTGCAGTGTCTTTTGTGGAAAGCGTTTCTGTGATGTGAAGTTGTTGAATGGTCTGAACGTTGTCGGTGATGTTTTCGCAAAATAACGCATTTTGCGGCGTTGTTTCCAGATAGGGGGTCTGTTGACAGCCAGTCAGCAAGCCGGATAGCAGTAACAGCGGTACTACTTTTTTCATGGGTTCTGCAACTTCCTTTCTCTTTCGGATAAGATAGCATATGCAGAACGAACGGCAAATATGTCATGTTCCGGCAAATTTGCCATGGTGTACAATCTTATTCCGGAAAGCATTTTATTTTTCACAACTCCCCCAAAAGTATGGGGAGATACTTGCATTTTCTTTCAAAATGCGGTATAATAAAAGTGTATTTTTTCCAATCGGAAACCATAGCAGGAGGGATTATCGTGTTATCAGATATTGAAATCGCACAGCAGGCAAATATGAAAAAAATCGGTGAGGTGGCTGCCGCCCTTTCGATTGCAGAGGACGATATTGAGTATTACGGACATTATAAGGCAAAGCTTTCAGAGGCACTTTTTCAGAAGCTGAAACAGAAGTCGGATGGAAAGTTGATTCTGGTCACTGCCATTAACCCGACACCAGCTGGTGAGGGCAAAACAACGGTCAGCGTTGGTCTGGCAGATGCACTGCGTTGCATTGGCAAAAAGTCCATTCTGGCATTGCGGGAACCGTCATTGGGACCTGTCTTTGGCATCAAGGGTGGTGCTGCCGGCGGCGGTTATGCACAGGTTGTCCCAATGGAGGATATCAACCTGCATTTCACTGGTGATATGCACGCAATCACTTCTGCAAACAATCTGCTTTGTGCCATGTTGGACAACCATATGCAGCAGGGCAATGCGCTGCGCATTGATCAGCGTCGGATTCTGCTCAAGCGTGTGCTGGATATGAATGACCGTGCGCTGCGGAACATCGTCATTGGTCTGGGCGGAAAAGTGGATGGCATTCCACGTTCGGATAGCTTCCAGATTACAGTGGCTTCGGAAGTTATGGCGATTCTCTGCCTGTCTTCTGATCTGGCAGATATGAAAGCACGACTGGGACGGATTCTGGTGGCATATGATCTGGATGGCAATCCGGTTTATGCAAAGGATCTGGGTGCAGCTGGTGCGATGACAGCACTGTTGAAGGATGCACTGAAGCCGAATCTGGTACAGACGCTGGCACACACACCGGCACTGATTCACGGTGGACCGTTTGCGAATATTGCACACGGCTGTAACTCGCTGCGTGCAACAAAGCTTGCCTTGAAGTTGGGCGATTACTGTGTAACAGAAGCCGGATTCGGTTCGGATCTGGGTGCAGAAAAGTTCTTTGATATCAAGTGTCGTTATGGCGGTTTGCATCCGGATTGCGTTGTACTGGTTGCAACGGTACGGGCACTGAAATATAACGGTGGTGTGCCGAAGACGGAATTGACAACAGAAAATCTCGAAGCACTGAAAAAGGGCATTGTCAATTTGCAGGTACACATTGAAAATATGCAGCAGTACGGCGTGCCGGTTGTTGTTGCCATTAACCGTTTCCATACGGATACAGAAGCAGAATTGCAGTTTGTACGGGATTTCTGCGCTTCACTGGGTGCAAAATGTGAAATGGCAGAGGTATTTGCAAAGGGCGGCGAAGGCGGTAAGGCACTGGCTGAGACAGTCTGCAAGACCATCGAAGAAAATCCGTCTGATTTCCATGTGCTCTATGATACAGAATTGAGCATTGCAGAAAAGGTGGAAACCATTGCAAAGACCATCTATCGGGCAGATGGCGTAACCATTACACCGCAGGCACAGAAGGCAATTGACCAGATTACTGCATTGGGCTTTGGCAATCTGCCGGTTTGTGTGGCAAAGACACAGTATTCGCTGTCAGATGATCCGGCAAAGCTGGGACACCCGACGGATTTCAAGATTACAGTACGGGATGTAACTTTGTCAGCAGGGGCTGGATTTGTCGTTGTACTGACCGGCAATATCATGACCATGCCGGGTCTGCCGAAATCGCCGTCTGCATTGCGGATTGATTGCGACAACGAAGGCAATATTACAGGGTTGTTCTGATGCAATCAGCGGAGGAGATGGAACAAGTATGTCAGAAATCATAATCAAGACCCATTCCGCCGCAGAAACAATGGCATTGGCGGAACAGATGGGAAAGCTGTTGCAAGCTGGTGACTGTATCGCTTATTTCGGCGATCTGGGGGCTGGAAAAACAACCTTCACTCGTGGATTGGCAAAGGGGATGGGGCTGCCGGATGAGGTGGCTTCGCCCACATTCGCCATTGTCAATGAATATCACGGAACCGGTGCGCTTTCCTTGTATCATTTTGATATGTATCGGATTATGGGCGCAGAGTCGTTGGAGACAACGGGCTTTTATGATTATCCGTTGGATGAAAATGTGTTTGCCATCGAGTGGTCGGAACACATTGCGGATTGCTTACCGGAACATACCATTCGTGTGACATTGCAGCCCATTTCAGAAACAACAAGGCAGATAACAATAGAAGGAGATGAGCGGTTTGCGGTACTTGGGAATTGACACCTCCGGCAGTGTAGCAGCGGTTGCACTGTATGACACGGAGCAGGATGTCTTTTTATCGCAGCAGTGCTTATATACGAAAAAAACACATTCACAGGTCATTCTGCCACTGGTAGAACGGATGTTGCAGGATTGTGATTGCACCTGTCAGGATCTGGATGGCATTGCTGTCGCAGTCGGACCGGGATCTTATACCGGTTTGCGGATTGGGGTAGCAGCGGTGAAAGCAATGACATTTGCTTTGCAGATTCCGTGCTTTGGCATTTCTACGTTGGAGTCGTTGGCGTATCAGGCGGCAACCGCAGATGGTTTGTGCAGTCCGGTGATGCAGGCACGGCAGAATCTGATTTATGCCGGCTTGTATGCGTGCCAAAATGGCGTTTTACAAGCCATTGTACCGGATGGACTGTATGATAAAACAGAATGGGCGGAAAAGTTGCAACAGCAGAATGCACCTGTTCTGGTCACAGGCGATGCCGCAGGACAGTTTGCAGCTGCATCAATCCGTATAGCACCGGCTTCTGTACGACTGCAAAACGGAACGGGGCTTTGTCTGGCGGCAAAACATCACACACCGCAGACACCGGAACAGCTGGAAGCAAACTATTTGCAGCTTGTAAAAGCGGAAAAAGACCGGCAACAAGCGGCAAAACAGGGATAGACATAAAAATTTCTTGCAATCTACTTGCACTTTTTGTGGATTTGTGCTATACTAAGAGAATATTCATTGCGGAGATGCTTGGCATCTTCTGGAAGTTAAGAAGAGGTGGGCAATCATGAAGATTTGGATTGGCTGTGATCACGCTGGCTATGCGTTGAAGCTGGAAGTCATTGCGATGTTGCAGGAACAGGGTTATACAGTAGAAGATATGGGTTGCGACGGAAGTCGTGCCGATTATCCGGAAATTGCACAGGCTGTGGGAAAAGCAGTTGCTGCGAATTCGGCTGATAAGGGTATCCTGATTTGTGGAACAGGGGTTGGCATGTCCATTGCTGCCAATAAAGTACGAGGTGTACGGGCAGCTCTGTGTGCAGATCATTTTTCTGCAAAATACACAAGACTGCACAACGATTCCAATATTATTTGTATGGGTGCCAGAACACTGGGCAGTGGTGTGGCATTGGAATTGGTGGATTTGTTTTTGCATACGCCGTTTGAGGGCGGTCGTCATGAAAAACGGGTCGCAATGATAACGGATATGGAAAATAATTTTTGAATCAAATGAAATTTTCATTATAGGAGGAAACAGACATGGCATTACACATTGTAACACATCCGCTGGTGCAGCATAAGCTTTCTCTCATGCGGAACAAGGGCACAGGCGTAAAGGAATTTCGGGAATTGACCGAAGAAACCGCAATGCTCATCTGCTATGAGGCAATGCGGGATCTGCCGATGCAGACAGTCAAGATGGAAACACCGCAGGGCTGGGCAGAGACAAAGATTATCTCTGGTAAGAAATTGGCATTTGTACCGATTCTGCGTGCTGGTCTGGGTCTGCTGGAGGGCGTGACTTCTTTGATTCCGGCAGCGAAAATCGGACATATCGGCATTTTCTGTGAACCGGGCACACACGATGCGGTGAAGTATTATTCTAAGATGCCGGATGATATCACAGAACGGGAAGTCGTTGTCATTGATGCAATGCTGGCAACAGGTGCTTCTGCGATTACTGCCATTCAGGATCTGAAAGATATGGGCGTGAAGAATATCAAGTTCCTCTGCATTCTTTGCAGTCCGGAAGGAAAAGCTGCACTGGAAGCAGCGCATCCGGATGTGGATATTTACTGTGCAGGGATGGATCAGGGCATCAATGAAGAGGGATATATTATTCCGGGTCTGGGCGATGCCGGAGACAGAATGTTCGGCACAAAGTAACAAAAAATAGAATCTGCTCTGCTGTAGCAATGCGGCAGGGCAGTTTTGCTATAATGGGGGGTGACCCATGCAATTTCTGACAGCACAGGAACATATGACGGATGGAATGGGATTTTCTCTTTTCCGTGGGACACATATTGCAATTTTACTGTTGATTGGGATTTGTGTGTGTGGCTGTGTCGTTTGGTATCGGAATAGCCAACGAAAACGACAATGGCAATGGTGCATTGTCATCGCCATGCTGTTACTGGAGGGGGCAAAAGTGGCTGTCCTGTTGGCAACGGGACAATTCGGGATGCAATATCTGCCGCTGGATCTCTGTGGATTGTCTATCTTTTTTTCTCTGTTTTATGTCTGGAAACCAAATGCTTATCTGGGAGAGTTGCTGTATAGTCTTTCGTTGCCCGGCACGGTTCTGGCATTGTTGTTTCCGAATTGGAATCGGCTGCCGCTCTGGAATTTCTTTTGTATGCATAGCTTTCTGATTCATGCACTGCTGTTACTGTTGCCGGTATTGCTGTTGGCAGATGGTGCGTTGCAACCGCAAGGGAAAAGATTGCCGTTTAGTTTTTTGGTGCTGGCAGTGTGCAGCGTGGGGGTGTCGTGGTGCAATCGGCAGTGGGGGACAAATTTTTTCTTTTTGTCCAAGCCTTCGAAAGGCTCGCCGTTGGTCTGGTTTGCAAATTGGTTCGGGGAATCGTGGTATTGGATCGGCTTTCCCGTTTTGATTGCCGTGATATGGGGCATTCTATATGGATTACCGGCGTTGAGCCGTTTCTGCTTCCGAAAGCAGCGTAAAAAGACCATCTGAAAAACAACCATCTAAAAAATAAAAAGTGGGAAGATGTCTGTGCATCCTCCCACTTTTTTATTGGAAATTCTGATTCATTTTCATTCGAACGTTTCAAATGTTACCGTTTCAGACAGCGGCTTCCGCAGACCCTCTTCGTCGTGACGGTTCGGGGACTTCGGCGCATCGTCTGTGTAACCCAATGCCAGAATGTTGACAGGGCGATACTGGTCAGGAATGTGAAATTCTTCCCGTACCACTTCCGGACGGAAGCGGCAAATCCACAGGGAAGAAACACCCTTTTCCGTTGCGCCATGCAACATGTGGTCAGTGACAATGGTTGCGTCAATATCGGCAATATTGAAATCATCGTATTTTCTTGTCCATGCCTTTTCCGGTTCTGTGCAAACCAGCAGAACGGTCTGGGCATTGTAGAACTTCGTTGCCTTTTCCATTTTTGCCAGACCCTCTTTGGAGCGAATGACAAGAATGTGTTGTGGCTGGTTGTTGACACCGGTGAGGGCAACCCGACCGCATTCCAGAATGTACTGTAATGTTTCTTCTGGTACTTGCTGGTCATTGAAGTTCCGTGTGGAGTATCGTTTTTTTGCAAGCTCTAAAAATGTCATGGTCTGATTCCTCCGCAGATTATTCTGCCAACATGATGGCACTGAATGATTTGTCCAGCGCATCCTTCATTGCGTTTGCTGTTGCAGCATCCGCAGCGGTTGTGGTGTAGTATGCCTTGATTTTCGGCTCTGTACCAGACGGACGGATGATGACCTTTGCACCTTGTTCCAGTGTGAAAGAAAGCACATTGGATTTCGGCAGCGTGATTGCGGTTTCTGTGCCGGTTGTCAGGTCAATAGAAACCTGCTTCTCGTAATCAGCGAACTGAATGACCTTCAGATCGTTGATGGTTTCCGGACGATTGGTGCGCAGATTGTCCATGATGTTCTGCATCCGGATCATGCCGCTTTCGCCCTCAAACGTGAAGCTGTGCTGTTCGTGTACATAAACGCCGTACTTCTTGTAGAGATTTTCTCTTGCTTGTATCATGGAAACGCCGATGGTGCGGTAATAAGCAGCCATTTCGCAGATCAGCATAGAAGCAACGACAGCATCCTTATCCCGTACATAAGTACCGGCAAGGTAACCGTAGCTTTCTTCGAAACCGAAGACGTAGCGATTTTCTTCGCCCTTTTCTTCGAGGAAACCAATCTGTTCGCCGATGAACTTGAAGCCAGTCAGCACTTCAATCAGTTCAATGCCGTATGTTTTACAGATGGCATCTACAATATCTGTTGTGACAATTGTCTTGACGGCAATCGGCTTTTTCGGCAGCGTGCCTTTTTCCAGACGCTGTTCACAGATATATTCCAGCAGCATCGCACCCACTTCGTTGCCGGAGAAGAGTGCATAACCGCCCTTGCCGTCCGGCACTGCAATGCCGACACGGTCTGCATCCGGGTCAGTTGCCAACAGCAAATCCGGCTTCACTTCATCACAATACTGCAAACCGAGCTGCAAAGCTTCCCGAATTTCCGGATTCGGATACGGGCAGGTGGTGAAATTGCCGTCTGGATTTTCCTGTTCCTTGACAACGGTTACTTCCTGAATGCCAATGCGGTTGAGAATGGTGCGAACCGGTTTGTTGCCAGTGCCATTCAATGGGGTGTAGACAATTTTCAGACCGCTTTCTGCACAGAGATTGGTGTTGATGCCCTGCGCCAGAACATTCTGAAAATACTGTTCAATAACGGATTCCTCAATATAGGAAATCATGCCGGAAGCCAGTGCTTCGTCGAATGGAATGTGCTTGACATCCTGAAAGATATCCAGTGCGTTGATTTTTGCAAGAACGGCATCCGCAGCCGCAATGGTCATCTGACAACCGTCGCTGCCGTATGCCTTGTAGCCGTTGTACTTTGCAGGGTTATGGCTTGCCGTTACCATGATACCAGCACTGCAATGCAGCGCACGCACTGCGAAAGAAAGCATCGGTGTTGGCATCAGCTCTGTATAGATGTGTACTTTTACGCCGTTTGCAGCCAGTACTTCTGCTGCGGCTTTTGCGAAAACGTCTGATTTGATACGACTATCAAAAGAAATGGCAACGCTCGGTTCTGGGAATGTTTCCTTTACATAGTCAGCCAGTCCCTGTGTTGCCCGACGGACGGTGTAAATGTTCATGCGATTTGTGCCGGCACCGATTACACCACGCAAACCACCGGTTCCGAATGCAAGATCACGATAGAAGCAATCTTGGATTGTCTCTGGGCTGTTCTCCATTGCGACCAATTCTGCCTGTAAATCGGGATCGTCAACGGCGTTTTTCAGCCAGCTCTGATAAAGTTCCATTTCAGCCATACGAAAAACCTCCATGTCAAGATTTGATTACAACTACTATTATACCACATTGAATAGAAAAAGCAAATAGTTTTCATGACGTTTTACAAATTGTTTTGAAAAGATAGGATACCAGATGGTGAGATTCGAGCAGGAAATCGACGAGATCTCCAATATTTGCGCAGGCTTTACAGAAAATCAACAGAAAGTTAGCCGAAAAA
>CAYNPC010000010.1:0-20773 GCA_964399025.1 uncultured Ruminococcus sp.
TTCTGCTTTGGACAAATCTGCACACATTTCTGACACTGAAAGCAATCGCCTCTGATTGACCAACTGCCCACCTCCGGCACATCTACATCAGCCGGACAAACCCGTTGACAGGCGGAACAACCTTTAAGACAATTCTCTTTCTTCCGTTGAACAGAGAACCATGGCAAAACAGGCAGCAGTGAAAAGACTGCTCCCATCGGGCACAAAAACCGGCAGAAAAACCGTTCGCAAAGTGCCATGCCGACCAGAATCAGCAGAAGCAGAACAATCCCCAGCAAATATCCCTGCAATTGCAGATGACCTGCACGCAACATAGAGAAAACATCCCATGGATTCCAGCCGCTTAATTTGCTGTAGACACCGGTAAAGCAAAGTACAACGATAACAAATAAAACAAGATATTTTACAAGAGAAAGCACTACCTCCAGTCGCTTTTTCTTTTTGAGTGGTTTCTTTTTACATTTCTTACAAATCCAAAGATACAGTCCATGTATGGCATCACCCAAGGTGCCGAATGCGCAAGCATAGCCACAGAAAAATCGACCGAACAAAATCGTATAAGCGCAGAGCGAAAGAAGAACGGTCAGAAATGTACTCCATCCGATTGGATTGCCTGCTCCAATTTGTGTAAAAATAGTCTTAATACCGGAAAACGCTGTTGTAAATGCGGACGGCAAAAAGATAAAAAACAGAAGCTGAATCGCTGCCCGAAGGTAAGTCAACCGTTTTTTGAGAGAAATGATTGGTTTTTTCATGCGGTTTCCGCCTTTCTCAATGCGGCTTCTGCAGCATGGAGAATGCCGTTGGAACTGAATGTTGCACCGCTGACGGTGTCAACTGCAACCGACTGACAATCCAGCATCTCTGCAATGACAGCAGAAGCCGCTTCAAAATATGCAGCATCTTCGTGTTCTGCTGCGGTGACTGTAATGTCTGTCAGAATGCCGTTTTCAATGGTGACCTGTACGGCAACCGTGCCACCGTATCCTTGCGCTTCCCCCTCATAAACACCATCCTGATAAGGACTGTCGTTCTCCACTTCTGTCGCTGCTTCTGTTGTAGCAACCTGTTGCGCTGCCAGCTGTTCTTGTTGCGCTTGTTGCAACTGCTGTTGTTCCAGTTCCCATTCCAGCTGGGTGATGGATTCCTGTTGCGAGCGACTTTGCAGAACGCTGTTATAGCCCAGTATCAAGCCACCCATCAGAATGAGATTCAGACATTTGATGCCGAATGTTTGCATATTGCTTCCTTTCCAATCTTATCTTATTCCTGCCGCAAGGCTGCCTGCCACGCTTCTGCAATGGCATCTATCAGCGCATGAGAAGAGCAGGTCGCACCAGAGACAACATCAATATTTTCTGTCTGCTGTTGTTCCAGAATCTGTGCAATTACGCCTTGCAATCGTTTGGTTCCATTGGCAGCACGATCAAGATAAAAGTCATTTTCTGCGTCGTAATCATCATCATATCCGACAATATCCTTGATTGCTACGATCTTGTCATGTTCAATACAGATGGTAACAGAAACCGTATATGGCAGGAAATCTTCACTGTCATCCGGTGTACAGATAGCAGTTGCCGTAAACTCGCCGTCCAGATAAAGACTTGGTACTTCTTCTGTTGTACTGTCAGTCTCTTCTGGGGAAAGCAGATCTGTTATCTGTGTCGTTGTCTGCACTGTAGTGGTGGTTTCTACTGTCGTTGTTTCAACTGGTGCAGTTTCAATTCCAGCCGATATCAGCGCATCCCGAACGGCTTCAATCAATCCAACAGAACTGAACGTCGCACCGGAAACGGTATCGACGTTTGTACTTTGCGTTGCGATAATCGCATTCAGCAGAGCAGAAGCAGAAGACAGATATGCACTATCATCCGACGAGCTGAGAATGGAAATATCTGTAATGCTGCCGCCGGAAACGACAACCTGCACCGTAATATCGCCCCGATATCCCTCCCCTGTACCGGTATAAACGCCATCCTGATAGGCATCCGGTTCGGATACAATCTGTACAGAAGGGGCTTCTTCGTCTTGACTGCCTGCTGCATCCACAGAGGCAGTCAGTGCTGAGAGAGAATCTCCACTTTCGCTGCCACCTGCTTTCTGGAGGGCATTGCGGACAGCGGAAATCAAACCAACGGAACTATACGTTGCGCCGGAAACCGTATCCACATTTGTACTCTGTGTAGCAATGATCGTCTGCAACAAGGCAGAAGCCGATTCCAGATAAGGACTGTCATCCGATGCACTGAGAATGGAAATATCAACGATTTTCCCACCGGAAATAACAACTTGTACCGTAATCTCCCCACGGAATCCCGTCCCTGTACCAGTGTACGTTCCATCCTGATAACCGCCCGTTTCGGAAACGGTTGCAACAGTCGGTGCAGATTCTGTTGTAATGGCTGCCTTGCTTTTGGTTGTAGTCTGTTTGCTGGTCGTTGTCGTTTCTTTTCGTTGCGTTGTCTCTGCTGCGACTGCTGTCGCTGTATCATTCCATGCAATCGTCTCTGGAGTTGTCGGGACGGGAGCAGTATAATCGCTGAGAGAAGCGACAATACAAACCGTCAATACAGTGGTCGGAAGAAAGCTGCAAATCGGCAGACATTTCTTGAGCTTGTCCCATATGTTCATGTTATGCATCCCCCTTTTCCAATACATTCCATTCATAGCTGGAAGAAAACACATCCTGTATGCCTTCTGTCACATACAACGTCTGGTCATCTGTCAGGAAAATCGCATCAAATGTATCGCTGTGCGCCTGCCAATATGCAGTTGCTTTTTCCAATCCCATGACAAACAGTGCAGTAGAAAGCCCGTCTGCCAAAGTTCCATCTTCGCTGACAATGGTAACAGAAGTTAAGCCACTTTCGGCTGGCATTCCGGTTTCTGGGTCAATGATATGATGATATGTCACGCCATCTTGTTCAAAATAGCGTTCGTAGCCGCCAGATGTAATCACTGCTCGGTCACTGGTTTCCAATACACCAAGAAATTCAGCATCTTCATCCGGATTCTGAATCGCAACCCGCCAGTTGCTGCCGTCTGTCTTTGTGCCGATTGCCTGCACGTTGCCACCCAGCGTAATAATTCCACTGGTTACACCGTCTTCCTTGAAAATCTCACTAATTTTTGCAGAGGTGTACCCCTTGGCAATGCCCCCGAAATCCACTTCCATTCCATCCACAGCAAACGAAGTCTCTCCGGTTTCTGCATCAAATTGCAGATTGTCCAGATTCGTCAACAACAGAAGCTGCTGCAATTCTGTCTGTTCCGGCACACGAAATTCTTTCGTCGGGAAGCCCCATGCCTGCATAATCGGATACATCAACGGATTGAATGCGCCATCTGTATCCTGCGACAAAGCAATGGCACGCTGCATAATGGCAGCTGCATCCGGAGAAAGCGTCGCTTCCCCGTTTGCATTCAGCATCGCAATTTCACTGGTTTCCGTCCCGGTTGACAACATTGCATCCATTTGCTCAATGTAAGTCACTGCATCTGCAACGGCAGTCTCTGCATTGACACCATAGGCTGTCAGCTGCATATACGTATCCATAGCAAAAATATCTCTGGACACAGCCGTATCATCGGAGGCTGTCGTTGTCGTCTCGCTGTCGCCACTCGTTTCCATGTCTGCGGTACAACCGCAACAGACCAGCCCTGACAAAAGCAACGGGAGCAGGACTCGTTTTCGTAGTATCATATGCAAACTCACTTTCCCTATATAGATAATATATTATTAGTAATGGCTAACTGCATCAGACCATTACTCGCAGTTTGTTCTGTCTAACCTATATAGCTTATCACGATGTTCCCCCTAATTCAAGTGCGAATCATAAATATTCTGAAAACAAAAAAGTTCTTGACAAACAAAAACGAATCTGCTATAATAAATCCTGCAATGTTAGCTTCTGCTAACTTCTGACAGGGGATGCAGCTCCCTGTTTTTTGGTGCATATAGTTAGCAGGAACTAATCTTGAAAATAAAAAACTGAGGTGATTCTGTTGGAGAAAAAGAAAAAACATTTGCGCCGTTTGCTCTGTGCCAGCACAGCAACGGCAATGGCAGCTGTACAGATGCTTTCTGCTGTGCCAACCATTGCAGCGGAAGAAACAGATGATTACGTGTATTGCTACGCTTCCCTGACTTGGGCAGAATATTGGGAGAATGAAGGCGTTTATCTGAGCGAAGCGGCAGACGGCGATTGGAGCGCAACCTCTGCGGAGCTGGATACAAGAGAAGAATCTGACCTTGGCGCATACGATGCGGTAACACGAGCAACCAGCAATCATGGTTTGCACCGTGGAAGCTACCAGTGCACCGTGATGGTGTATGACACAGACGGGAATGCTTACGAGTATACCGGTAAGGGACAGGGAGATGCAGTAGACGTTGTAAAGGGCGATGATAGCACCGTCATCACCGTAGACGGCGAGACAGTCGGCACGTATGACCATTCCGTCAATGTCGGCCCGAAATACGTTCCGGTTATGGTAGCAGCTTCTGACTACGAAGCATTCAAGGAAAAATATCGTGTCTTTGAAAACGGCGACACCATCACCAGCGGTTACACAGAAGGCAATCTGAATGCAATTTCAGAGACAGTTTCTGTAGATGAAAATACATCCGGTCTGAAGCTCGCAACGGCAGAAGCCGATGGTGATTTTTCATTTGCGAAGCGCACTACTTCCGAAACACCATCCGATCAGGTGGTCGATGCAAGCACATTGGAAATTTCTGATATCAAGTGGGAGTCCGGTTATGGAGATTTCATCCGTGTCGATATCAACGGCGATTACGGCGATCTGGGTGCGCATATGTACGCAGTCAGATGGGATTACTACGGCGATCAGGACACCGTGCTTGCAACATATGGCACGAAATTTGCAGCAGATAACTGGATGCACAAGGCAATGGGCATTCAGCTCGGTTTGACAGAAAGTATGCGTTGCGCACTGCCGGAAGGCTATGAAGATGGCGCAGGCAGATGGGATGTCACCATTTACGCAGAAGGCTATCAGGATTACACATTCACCATCGGAGAAACAGCAGAAGACACAGACTACGTTTATGGCACGGTCAACCTGCCGTATGCAGATTACTACTATGGCGAATTGTTCGATGTGACAGAGGATGCAACCATGCAGCTGGAAGCGGATGACCCGACTGCTTCTATTCGAGCAGAAGGCTATTATGATGCCGTAACCAGCGCAACCAATACGAAATCTGTCAAGTATGGTTCGACTTACTACACCGCTAACGAAGACGGTTCTGTTACCGTCAACGGTATCAAGGATGTTGCGGTTGCCATTCCGAAGAGCCTGTACGAGGAAGCAACTGCTGCGATTGCTGCTGGCAGCACCTGCAACAACCAGTTGCTGAACCTTGTTGAAAGCTTTACCGTCAGCGAATCACAGGAAACCCCGACGGAATATAAGGTTCTGAACGGTGACGGCACATTGACAGCAATGAAAGATAGCAATGAAGCTGTTATCGTAAACGATGCAAATATCACAGTACAAACCAACACAACTTACGGCAACTATCAGATTTCTGTCAGCGATCCGGATAGCTTGCTGCCAGATTCCGATAACATGGAAGGCGTTGTCATTACAACTTCTGACGGCGCAAGCTATGCAATGTTGCACGTTGATAACCTCTGGCTGCGGACAGGTGAAATCGCTTGGGCAGTTAGAGATAACTATCTTGTGCACAACGCCAACACGTTGAAGTATAAGAGCTTTGTTGACACCGAAGGCAAGACAATTACCAGTGTACGGTACATCATCCGTGACGGCGCAGATGTCGTTTTCCAGACAGAAGCTTACTTGCCACGCCTGCATGATGGCAGTGTCAAGGCAGAAGATGCGGCTGTCAACAGCGGTTCCGTTTCCGTCACATTGACAGACCTGCCGGAAGATTATGCAGCAAATGTAGAAATGGCAAAAGTAGAAGCAACGTATCAAGACGGCGTTCTGACTTACGACCCGACTGGCGTACTGGCTGGAAAATATACGGTTTCTATCAGTGATGGAAATGGCGTTTATGCCCCGGTTTCTACCAGCGTCACACTGACAACAGATACAATGCCGGCAACCTTTGATGCGGCGACCAACAGCATTGTAGCAACTGCGGATGCGGATGCAGCCGATTTCTCAAACTACCTCGCAAATCTGAGTACAGTTACCATCAACGGTACACAGTACAACCTCTCCGGAAAGATGTCTGTAAAGCTGATTGACAGCAAAACAGGTGCATTGGATCTGACTGCTACAAGCAAAGAAACCCCTGTCTTTGATGGCGCAGGCACATATGAAGTCAGCCTCGTTTCTACCGGCTACACAGAAAATCTGACATTCCAAGTGACTATCGGAGAAACAGCAGAAGATACAGACTATGTTTATGGCACAATCAACCTGCCGTATGCAGATTACTACTATGGCGAATTGTTCGATGTGACAGAGGATGCAACCATGCAGCTGGAAGCGGATGACCCGACTGCTTCTATTCGAGCAGAAGGCTATTATGATGCCGTAACCAGCGCAACCAATACGAAATCTGTCAAGTATGGTTCGACTTACTACACCGCTAACGAAGACGGTTCTGTTACCGTCAACGGTATCAAGGATGTTGCGGTTGCCATTCCGAAGAGCCTGTACGAGGAAGCAACTGCTGCGATTGCTGCTGGCAGCACCTGCAACAACCAGTTGCTGAACCTTGTTGAAAGCTTTACCGTCAGCGAATCACAGGAAACCCCGACGGAATATAAGGTTCTGAACGGTGACGGCACATTGACAGCAATGAAAGATAGCAATGAAGCTGTTATCGTAAACGATGCAAATATCACAGTACAAACCAACACAACTTACGGCAACTATCAGATTTCTGTCAGCGATCCGGATAGCTTGCTGCCAGATTCCGATAACATGGAAGGCGTTGTCATTACAACTTCTGACGGCGCAAGCTATGCAATGTTGCACGTTGATAACCTCTGGCTGCGGACAGGTGAAATCGCTTGGGCAGTTAGAGATAACTATCTTGTGCACAACGCCAACACGTTGAAGTATAAGAGCTTTGTTGACACCGAAGGCAAGACAATTACCAGTGTACGGTACATCATCCGTGACGGCGCAGATGTCGTTTTCCAGACAGAAGCTTACTTGCCACGCCTGCATGATGGCAGTGTCAAGGCAGAAGATGCGGCTGTCAACAGCGGTTCCGTTTCCGTCACATTGACAGACCTGCCGGAAGATTATGCAGCAAATGTAGAAATGGCAAAAGTAGAAGCAACGTATCAAGACGGCGTTCTGACTTACGACCCGACTGGCGTACTGGCTGGAAAATATACGGTTTCTATCAGTGATGGAAATGGCGTTTATGCCCCGGTTTCTACCAGCGTCACACTGACAACAGATACAATGCCGGCAACCTTTGATGCGGCGACCAACAGCATTGTAGCAACTGCGGATGCGGATGCAGCCGATTTCTCAAACTACCTCGCAAATCTGAGTACAGTTACCATCAACGGTACACAGTACAACCTCTCCGGAAAGATGTCTGTAAAGCTGATTGACAGCAAAACAGGTGCATTGGATCTGACTGCTACAAGCAAAGAAACCCCTGTCTTTGATGGCGCAGGCACATATGAAGTTAGTCTCACTTCTACTGGCTACACAGAAAATCTGACATTCCAAGTGACCATTGCAGCAGCAGAAGCACTGGGCAAGGGCGATGTCAATGCAGACGGTGCGATTACGGTAGAAGATGCTGTGGAAATTCTGAGCTATTATGCAAAAGAATCCGCTGGCTTGGCACCGACATTCCGAGAGGATGCAGATGAAAATGCAACCATTCTCACTTACGCCGATGTGGATGAAAACGGCAGTATTACAGTAGAAGATGCTGTTATGGTATTGTCTTATTATGCAAAACAGTCTGCCGGTTTGGACGTAACTTGGGAGTCGTTGCAATAAGCATTCCTTATCATATTTGATTGTTCCCTATCTCCAATAAAACGAAATCCAGAGAAAAGCACTGTTGCGGTTTGTGACAGTGCTTTTTTCATAGAATATTGAAAACTTATGACTTTACAAGCGGAAACAGATGTGATATAATAAGCAACGACCATCAGCTGCAACGGCTTGCAACTGGTGAAAACAGAATAAGTCTGAGCAATAGTCCACATCAGATGTCAAGGGAAGTGAGGTGTGAATCCTCCGCAGTTCCGCTACCGTATAGTGATTCCTGTTTCATGCAGAAACCCGAAGTCGTGACACCGGTCTGAAACGTGCATCTACGAGAATAGAGGTACTATGTCTTTTTCGTATGCCCATTTTTCTGTAAATCGGGCATTTTTTTATATTTGGAGAAAGGAACGACACCATGCAACTGCTCTTTTTACGGCACAGTCTGACTGCCGGAAATCTGGAACATCGTTACATCGGTTGCCGCACGGACGAGCCGCTCTGCCCGACTGGTGTCACGCTGGCACAGCAACAAGCCGCTGCCATACAAGCGTTTGCACCGGAACAGGTCATGGTCAGTCCCATGCGACGCTGCCGGGAGACGGCTTCTCTGTTATTTCCCAGTCTGGAACAGACGGTATTTCCAGCACTGGCAGAGTGCGATTTCGGAGACTTTGAAGGGAAAAACTATCAGGAACTCTCTGGAAATCCAGCCTATCAACGTTGGATTGACAGTGGCGGAACGCTGCCGTTTCCGAATGGAGAATCCCCTGCACAGTTTATCACTCGGTGTTGTCAAGCGGTAACGCAACTGGTACAGAATCAGACCGCCGAACGCATTGCCGTCGTTGCACACGGTGGCACGATGATGGCAGTTTTTTCTGCCTGCGAAGCGCACAGAAGATCGTACTTTGACTGGCAGATTCCGCATTGTGTCCCGTTTCTCTGTACAGTATTGTCAAAAGAACCGCTGCAATTGCAGTGGGAGGAGGAACCATAAACAATGTATTTGCAAATGGTAGGATTGGATGCGCAGGTCGCATCCATTGCACAGCGAGAAGTTTTTTCTTTTTCAACAGAAACGCAGGAAACCATATTGAAAGCGTTGCAGACACAGTCCGGCATTGCCGGTGCTGTCCTGTTGGTCACTTGCAATCGCACGGAATTATATCTCTCATCCGAGAAAATCTGTGCACCAGAATCATATTTATTGCAGTTTTCAGAAACAGAAGATTCCACTGTCTTCTACAAGAAAATCGGACAGGATGCCGCTTTACATCTGATGGAAGTGGCATGTGGACTGCATTCGCAAGTACTGCATGAAGAGCAGATTGTCACGCAAATCAATCAGGCAATCGGCATGGCAAGAGCACACCACACCGCAGATGCGTTGTTGGACACGGTATTCCGAACAGCTGTTTCCGCTGGAAAATATGCCTTGACGCATGTCTCCGACCGGACATTGCCGTTATCTCTTTCTGAACAAGCTGTACAACGGGTAGCAGCGCAGTATGAGACACTCTCCGGAAAAACTTGTCTTGTCATCGGAAACGGAAAGATGGGACAGCTTGCCGCAGAACAGCTCGTACAGCGAGGATGTCATGTTTTTATCACCCTGCGCCATTGCCATCATGGGAACAGCGTTGTTCCATTCGGCACGCAACCTGTCCCCTATGAATCCCGTTTTTCCTATCTGGAGCAGGCGGACATTGTCATCAGTGCGACACGCAGTCCACATTATACCATTACCGCAACTCAACTGCAAGCTTTGCAACACAAGCCGCAATATCTGATTGATCTGGCAATGCCACGAGATATTGCAGCAGATTGCAAACAAGTAGCTGGCGTTTGCTGCTGGAATCTGGATGACCTCTCCGACAACACACAACAGCAAACTGCCTTGCGGCAATCCTTACAGGATATCGCTGAAAAGTATGCCGAAGAATTTCAGGTCTGGAGCAATTATCGGGATGCCGTTCCCCATATTCAAGATTTGAAACAGCTGATTGCTGCCAACTTGCTGCACAGCACAACGATGGACACTGTTCGAGAACAAAACGATACCGATGCAGCGATCACAACCGCTGTCGCACGCACGGTTGATTTATTGCTGGGTGGCATGAAAGAAGTGGTAACAGCTGAACTGGTAGAAGGCTGTTACGAAAAGATTGCTGCCCGTTCCCGACTGCCAAAGAAAAAAACGGAGGAAACAGTATGAGTATCATGCGAAAAAAAATCCGGATTGGCAGCCGTGCCAGCAAACTGGCAGTGGTACAGAGCACACTGGTGATGCAGCAAATCCAGCAAATTTTTCCAGAAGCAGAATTGGAACTGGTGACGATGAAAACAACCGGAGACAAGATTCTTCACAAAACGCTGGAACAGATTGGCGGAAAAGGCTTATTCCTGAAAGAACTGGATGCGGCTTTGCTCGCCGGACAAGTTGATATCTGTGTCCATAGTCTGAAAGATGTCCCTGTACAGGAGAATCCGGATTTGCCTGTTAGCGCATATATTGCCAGCACTGCCACACAAGATACCTTGGTTTTGCCGAAAGGCGCAACGGAATGGGACAGCCAATTACCGGTCGGTTCTGCCAGTGCCAGACGTGCCTTGCAGTTTCAGGCATTGCATCCATCTTGCCAAATACAGCCCATTCGAGGAAATGTTCTGACACGTCTGGAAAAACTGGACAGCGGCAAATATGGCGCACTGATTCTGGCAGAAGCCGGATTAGAGCGACTGGGTCTGGCAGATCGGATTTCCTATCGGTTTTCACCGGAAGAAATGGTACCGGCTGCCGGACAGGGTGTCCTTGCTGTGCAGAGTCGGGCTGGTGAATTTCAGACATTACTGGAAAAATTAAACGATACCGATGCTGCATTTTGTGCCAAAACAGAACGTCTGTTGTTGCAGACACTGGACGGAGACTGTACCGCCCCCATCGGTGCGCATGTCGTATTGCAGGGCGAACAGATGCAGCTCTATGGATTTTATGCGGAAAATGGCATTGCAGCGAAAAAAACATGCTGTGGCAACCGGAAGGAAGCAGCGAAACTCGTTGCTGAAATGGCAGCCCAACTGCAACAAGCAATACAGGAAAGGAAATGATTCTGATGCAATTTACACAACGACCACGCCGTCTGCGAAACGGTGAAATGCTACGTAGTATGGTACGGGAAACCCGTATTTCTGCGGATACGCTGGTCTATCCGATTTTCATAATAGAGGGAACCAATATCAAAGAGGAAATTGACACCATGCCGGGACAATATCGCTGGAGTGTAGACCGTCTGCCGGAACTGATGCAGACGGTCTTGGAAGCCGGCGTACATCGCATATTGCTGTTTGGCATTCCGGCAAAAAAAGATGCCATTGGCAGCAGTGCTTGGGCTGAAAACGGCATCGTACAACAGGCAATCCGGTTTCTCAAGGCAAATTATCCAGAGATTTATCTCATTACAGATGTCTGCATGTGTGAGTATACCAACCACGGACATTGCGGCATTCTTTGCGGCGAAACCGTCGACAACGACAAGACACTCGAAGTACTGGCAAAGACTGCACTTTCTCATGTACAAGCTGGTGCTGACATGGTTGCCCCATCTGACATGATGGATGGCAGAGTGGGCAGGATTCGTACAGTCTTAGATGAAAATGGATTCTGCAATGTACCGATTATGGCATATTCTGTCAAGTATGCCTCTGCATTCTATGGACCATTCCGGGATGCTGCCGGTTCTGCACCAGCCTTTGGAGACCGGAAGGGCTATCAAATGGATCCACACAATGCACGAGAAGCCATTCGGGAGGCAGAATTGGACGTGCAGGAAGGGGCAGATATTCTGATGGTGAAACCGGGTATGGCATATCTGGACATTCTCACAAAATTGAAAGAACGTTTTTCCCTGCCGGTTGCGCTCTACAGTGTCAGCGGCGAATATGCAATGATTCAGGCGGCAGCGATGGCTGGTTATGTAGATCGAACTGCCTTGATTTGTGAGTCCGCTGTCTGCATGTATCGTGCAGGCGCAGATATCCTGATTACTTATTTCGCAAGAGAACTGGCGCAATTCATCAAGGAAGGGAGAATCGGATGATGCAGACCACACAGTCAGAAGCACTTTTTGCCCGTGCACAGGAAAAAATGCCGGGCGGTGTCAATTCACCGGTGCGCGCCTTTCATTCTGTTGGAGGAACACCGAGATTCATTCAGCGTGCAAAGGGACAATATCTCTATGATGCAGATGGGAACGCTTATCTGGATTATATCGGTTCTTGGGGACCAATGATTCTGGGGCACAATCCGGACTGCGTTATGACAGCTGTACAAAAGCAGATGCAAAATGGGCTAAGCTACGGAACTGCAACGGCTTTGGAAGTCGAAATGGCAGAATTGATTTCTGGTATCGTTCCATTTGTAGAAATGATTCGTATGGTAAATTCCGGAACAGAAGCAGTCATGAGTGCAGTACGTGCTGCAAGAGGCTTTACCGGTCGAGACAAAATCATCAAGTTTGCCGGTTGCTATCACGGTCATGCAGATGCGATGCTGGTCAAAGCAGGCTCTGGTGTCATGACTGCCGGTATCCCAGATTCCAGCGGTGTTCCGGAAGGTTGTACAGCAGATACGCTTTCTGCGGTCTACAATGATATAGAAAGTGTAACCAAGCTGTTCCAGCAGTATCCGGATGAAATCGCTTGCCTGATTGTTGAGCCAGTGGCTGCCAACATGGGCGTTGTGCCACCGGAAAAGAACTTCCTGAAACAGCTGCGGCAACTCTGCGACCGTTACGGAGCATTGTTGATTTTTGACGAAGTCATCACTGGTTTCCGGTTGCAGATTGACGGCGCAGCCGGATATTTTGGCGTGACACCGGATCTGGTGACATATGGAAAAATTATTGGTGGTGGTATGCCAGTCGGTGCATATGGCGGCAGAAAAGATGTGATGAAGCTGATTGCCCCATTGGGTTCTGTCTATCAGGCAGGCACATTGAGCGGCAATCCGGTTGCTATGCGTGCAGGCTTGGCACAGCTGCAATATTTGCAGGAACATCCGGAAGTCTATGATAAAGTCAACGGCTTGTCTGACCTGCTCCGTCATGGCTTGCAACGACTGATTGCAAGATACCATATGCCATGTACAGTAACCGGTGTCGGCTCCCTCTCTTGTCTGTACTTTACAACAGAGACGGTAAAGAATTATGAGCTTGCCAAAACAGCGGATACAGACTTGTTCCGGACGTACTTCCATGACATGCTGGCGCATGGGAATTATTTTGCCCCAAGCCAGTTTGAAGCGATTTTTATGTCGGCAGCCCATACAAAAGAAAATATTGTCAAAACACTCTTAGATATAGAAGCTTTTTTCCGTGCGCATTCCTGATGTATTATATAGTATGTAGGAGGCGTTGTTCGTGAAAACAACCACAATTCAAACAAATCGAACCAAATCAATCAGCACACTTTTTTTGCAAGCACTGCTTGCTATACTGGCAGTTTGCCTGCTCTGTTCAGACGTTCTCAGCAGTAGCGATGCACAGGTTTCTGCAATGCATATCATGGAGGGATACTTGCCGGCTGGTTGGTGTATCGCATGGGGGGCACTTTGCATTCCATTTCTGATTGTCGGCGCAGTCAGCCTGAAACGAAAGATTGCTTATCAGGGAAAAGTGAAGTTATTGATTGCGCTATCCGCAGCGTTTGTCTTCATCATTTCCTCTCTGAAAATCCCATCGGTTGCCGGCAGCTGTTCTCACGCAACCGGAACTGGCTTGGGTGCCATTCTGTTCGGACCGTCGATGATGTCGATTCTGGGTATCATTGTATTGCTGTTTCAGGCGTTGCTGCTGGCACATGGTGGACTGACAACACTGGGCGCAAATACGTTTTCTATGGCAATTTTCGGACCGTTTGTCTCCTATGGTTTATTCAAGCTGTTGAAAAAATGCAAAGTGCCGGTCAGCGTTGCTGTATTTGTCGGCTCTGCTGTTGGTGATATGGCAACGTATTGTCTGACCTCTGTACAGCTGGCAGCCGCTTATCCGGGGGATAACTTCTGGGCATCGTTTGGAAAGTTCATTGCCATATTTGCACCGACACAACTGCCGATCGCCATTGCAGAAGGCATTCTGAGTGTCATTGTTTACGGCGTTGTACAGAAGAACTGTGTCAAGGAATTGCAGGCACTGTCTGTTGTGGATACCGTTGCAACAGAACGTGTGAAGCTCTGGAAGCGGAATCTGCTGCTTGCAATCGGTGTCATTCTGCTGGTTACCATTCCACTGGCTTTGCTGGGCGGTACCGAATTTGGCGGAACAGACGATGCCGCTTCCGATATGATTGAAACCATTACCAATGGCACATATACCACTTGGTTTGATTCGATCTGGACACCGCCATCTGGTGAAATTGAATCGCTGCTCTTCTGTGTACAAGCGGCAATCGGTGCAGGCATCTGCGGCTTTGTATTAGGGCGTATCAGTAAAAAGAAGGATTAAAACCATGCAACATCATCATACCCATACCCACGGGGATCGGATTCTCATGGATGAGATTGCCTACGCTTCGCCATTGCGCATGGTGTCTCCTGCTCTGAAATTGCTGTTCGTTGTATATACGCTGTTGGTTTGCCTGATTGCAAAAGCACCGCTGCTGAGTCTGTTGATTCTTTGCAGTATGTTGTTTTGCATGGTAAAGCTGGGCGGCGTCCAGTGGCATCGTGTAGTACATTTGTTATGTATTCCACTGGCATTTCTGGTGGTGGGCTGCTTGATGATTCTGTTGCAGATTACACAGAAAGCACAGCCATTTCTCTGGTCTGTTTCGTTCGGCAGTTGGTATCTTGGCGTAACGACTGCCAGTCTGCGACAGGCTGGCGTGCTGTTTATACAATGTCTCGCAGCAGTGAGCTGTCTCTATTTTCTCTCCACCACTACACCAATGACGGAATTGTTTACGACCATGCGACGACTGCATATTCCATCGTTTCTGGTGGAAATTATGGAACTGGTCTATCGGTATATTTTTGTATTGCTGCAAATTGCCGCACAAATCCGGCACGCACAGGTTTGCCGTCTGGGATATCGCAATCTGAAAACCAGCTTTTATTCGACTGGACAACTGATTGCCAATCTCTTCATCCGTTCGTACCGGCAGGCGGAACGAACCTATATTGCGATGGAGTCTCGTGGCTATACTGGAGATATCCGCACACTGGGCATTG
This sequence comes from uncultured Ruminococcus sp., assembly GCA_964399025.1. GTDB lineage: Bacteria > Bacillota > Clostridia > Oscillospirales > Ruminococcaceae > Ruminococcus_C. Next base: position 15,194 of record CAYNPC010000010.1, read on the forward strand.
CTTATGAGACAAAGCCGTGGCAGCGAATCGGTGCAATCGGGTATCTGTGTCTGATTACCGTGTTGGCAATCTGGATGCGATGGAAAGGGATTTGTATATGAGTTGTATATTGGAAACGGAAGATTTAACATACAGCTATGACACGGAGAAGGATGCCATTTCGCATTTGAATTTGCAGATTGAGGCAGGAAAGACGACGGTCATTCTTGGCGCAAACGGCGCAGGAAAATCGACCTTATTCCTCCATCTGAATGGCATCTTACAGCCGGATCACGGTGTCGTACGCTTTCGGGGAGAACCGATTTCTTATCGAAAAGCCGGTTTGCAGGCGTTGCGTTCCAAAGTCGGGATTGTGTTTCAGAATCCAGATGACCAGCTTTTTTCTGCCTCGGTCTATCAGGATATTTCATTTGGTGCCGTGAATCTGGGCTTGCCCGAAGCAGAAGTGCGACAGCGTGTAGAACAGATCATGGAGCAGATTGGCATTTCTGATTTGCGGGATCGTCCAACACATGCACTCAGCTTTGGACAGAAAAAACGAGTGGCATTTGCCGGCATTATGGTGATGCAACCGGATGTCATCATTCTGGATGAACCGACTGCCGGATTGGATCCGGTTGGGGTGAGCGAATTGATGCACCTGCTCTGGCGTGTCTGTCGGGAACAGCATACAACCATCCTGCTTTCTACGCATGATATTGATGTTGTGCCGGTATATGCAGATGAAATCTATCTGATGGATGGTGGTACTATGCAGGCACATGGTACACCGAAAGAGATTTTTGCGCAGCCAGAACTGCTGCGTGCGCATCGTTTGCGCTTGCCGAGATTGTCTCACTTACTGGAAATTCTACAGAAAGAGGACGGTCTGCCGGTTGATTTTTCAGAAGCAACCATTTCCGGTGCGAGAAAGGAGTTGATCAAATGTATCCGATCTTCTTAAACGTTTCCCAGATGCCTTGTATTGTCATTGGCGCAGGCTGTATTGCGCAGCGGCGCATTGCGACCCTGTTGGCGGAACGAGCTGATGTGACAGTTGTCGCTCCAGAATCTCTTCCGGCGGCGTTGCATAACAAACCGTTGCGCTATCTGCAAGCAAATTATACAGCGGCGTTGCTGCATGGCTATCGCCTTGTATTTGCTGCGACAAATGATGCCGCACTGAATACAACCATCGTGCAGGATGCACAGGCGCAGGGATTATTGGTTTCTTCCGTCACAGAATCGGAACAGGAAGACTTCAGCGTACCGGCGCAGGTTTCTGCCGGTGCGTTGACGGCAGCAGTCAGTACCCATCAGCAGTCGCCTTCTCTGGCGGCAGCCATTTGTCGGGAAATCCAGCCAACACTGGCGGCTTATGCTGGACTCTGTCCGCTACAGGCGCAGTTGCGGCAACACTGGAAAGCCACTGTTCCTGACCGGAAACAGCGACATAAGATGTTACAAACGCTCTCTTCTCCGGATTTGCTGTCGTGTTATCGGGAACAGGGCGCAGCAGGCTATCTGGAAAAAGTACATGCCCCAGCCCCAACAGAAAAAGCTGCCATTCTCATGGTCAGCTTCGGGACAAGTTATGAAAATACAAGAGAAAAGACAATCGGTGCCGTGGAACAAGCTGTTCGGGAAGCATTTCCGGATTGTGATGTCTTTCGTGCCTTTACCAGCAATATGATTATGCAGAAGATGCGGAAAGAAGGCATCGCCATTGATACCGTTTCAGAAGCATTGCTGCGGTTGCAAAAGATGGGGTATCAGACGGTATATTGTCAGCCAACTCATATCATGGGTGGCATAGAATACGACAGGTTCTGCGCAGCTGTTCAGCCTTTCGCCAGCAGTTTTTCCACCTGCAAAATCGGAAAGCCGCTGCTCTATGAAATTGCTGATTTTCCCGCTTTGATTGCAGCTTTGCAAACGGCAATGACCCCTTCGACAGATACTGCTTATCTCTGGATGGGACATGGCACTGCCCACACTGCCAATATGGTTTACCCGACTTTTGATTACTGCTTGAAGCGAGCAGGCTATCCCAATGCGTTTGTCGGTACGGTAGAAGGCTATCCGACCTTTGAAACGGTACTGGAGCAATTGGAAGAAGGGCATTACAAGCATGTCGTTTTGCTGCCGATGATGTTGGTCGCAGGCGATCATGTACAGAATGATATGGCAGGAAAACAGGCGGATTCTTGGGAACAGATTCTGAAACAAAAAGGCTACCATGTTACCGTCAATCTACAGGGATTGGGCGAGTATCCAACCGTGCAACAGCTCTATGTGCAGCGTGTACGGGAAACAATGGTATCTTAGCATTGTTATAATAGAAAGACCAGCAGACACAAACCCTGCTGGTCTTTTCTATATATGGAGGTATAAAGATGAAAAAGCGATTAGTTCTTCTGCAACAAGAACTTGGTGAGACCGACAACATCCTGCAAGTTGAAGGTGCCGTCTTCGTTCCAGTCGTGTGCAGTCAGTTCTGTCTGTGACAGTTCTTTTGTATTGATCAAAGACCGTTTCATCAAGGTCAGGTCAATGACATTTACCTTTTCGTCTCCGCTGACATCGCCTCGGATGACCGTTTCAACCGGATCTGGGGTTGTCGGCGTGGTTGGTGTAGTAGAAATCGTTGCAGCCGGCAGAATGGCAATGCCGTACAGAACAGAGCTGCTATCTGCTCTGACACAACCAGACTTGATATCGGAAACGCTGCCGCTCCATGCCTTTGCAATGTCCTCGTACTTGTAATAAGCGATGCCGTTTTCTTCATCCACATCATAAGGGCTGACTTCTGTCCAGTTGCCCCAACTTGCATCCATGAAAGCAATAACTGGTCTTGTGCCGCTGGTGTACTTTACAGCCAATTCTGTGTTTTCGTTCAGCTGCGCACCGTCAATGGCAACTGCATCCGCAATGCCGCCTTCGCCGAACGCCTTTCCGCTTGTATCCTCAAAGAGAATGGTGCCGCTACTGAAGTCGCTGTGCTCATAGGTCGGGAGGTGCTGCTCACTACCCCATGCGATGCTGTCATCTGACAAAACGGAGAGCATTGCATCTACAACTGGCTCAGAAACATCATACCATTGCAGTGTGCTGCGGTTCAGATAACCGTGCCGTTCCGACTGCGTGGAGTTTGTGATGGTGTTGTTGTCCCAGAGAACGCAAGGAATGCCCAGTTTCTTTGCCCATGTCAGATAATAGGTTGCCCAATCCACTCTGGCTTCGGTGTTGTTGTAGTTGGAAGCACTAAATTCACCGATGACAACCGGAATATCGTTATCGGTAAAGTAGCTCTGCAAATCCTTGAATACGCTGTCCAGTTCGCTTTCGTAGCTGCTGGTGAACTGCGTATGGTCATAGCTGTACGGTTCGCTGTTGTCACCCATTGCGAAGTTATACGGGCAGTATGCATGGACAGAAACTGCAACGTAATCATCTTCCGGCAAATCCAGATAGCCATAGATGGAAGAGTAAGCAGAAGCAACGTAAGACGGAATCATCAACAAACGTGTATCCTTGTATGGAGAGTCAATGCTGCGGACAGTGCTGACAAAGTCTTGATTCAGCTTGTTGACAACCTCATAGCAAGCAGTGTCCCCTGTCCATTCCAGAGAAGAGCCAATCTCTCTTGGCTCGTTCATGCCTTCAAAAATCAGATGCTGGTCGTAATCTGCAAAGTAAGTTGCAATCTGTGTCCAGACCTGAATCAACTCCGGTGACATTTCATCATAGGCAGTTGCGAAGTCAGAACGGTTGATCCACTCTTCGTGATGGATGTTCAGGATGACATACATGCCATCTTCATAGGCATAGTCTACGACTTCCTTGACACGTGCTAACCAAGCCTCGTCAATTGTGTAAACCGGATTGCCGGCACTGTCTTTTGTCTCCGTGATATGTTCATACCAAGTGGTCGGAATCCGGACAGTCTGGAATCCCTTCGCCTTGATGGTGTCTACCAGCTGTTTGGTGATGGCTGGGTTGCCCCAGTACTTTTCAAAATCGGTGATATCATAGCTGCCAGACTGGTAAGAAGAAGTTGTCGAGAAGCCAGAGCTGTCCAGCGCATTACCGATATTGAAACCAAGTCCCATTTCCTGTGTGATTTCATTGGCATCCAGTACAGTGGCAGCAGATGTTGGCAACAATGTTGCAAACGGCATCATGCAGGCAACAGAGATGACAGTTGCGACCACCTTTTTCATTTTTTTGTGTTGCATAAGATCCTCCTTTATTTTCAATGCTTACGCAGAAATATAATTTCGAGGGGAAATACCCCCTCTTATAGTATAAAAAATTTTTTTGCATTTGTCAATGCTTTTTATGAGAATCGTCAAATTTTATGGATGTGCGCACAGGTTGACAAATCTAAAAAAATATGCTATACTAACAGATAGCGAGATAGCTTTCAAAAAATGGGGTGCACCACCTACGGGTGCAGCCCTTTTTCTATCTATTTTTATTTATAATCTATTACAAAGGAGATAATAAATATGTATCTTAATGGAAAAGAACAGATATTAGAGGAAACCATCACGCTCAAAGCATTTTTATTGCAACACGGTTACGATTTGCGTACCATTGCGGTAGAACGCAACAACGAAATCGTCCCCAAGGCGACTTATGCAAACGTGATACTGCAAGATGCAGACAGACTGGAAGTCGTGCATTTTATGGGTGGCGGACAAGATGACGTTCTGATGTTGGGCGGTCATCCGTTCCATTCTCGTTTCATTCTGGGTTCGGGAAAGTTTTCCCTCTCTCTGATTCAGACCGTTATGAAATACGGTGGCAGTGAGATTGCAACCATTGCCTTGCGCCGTGCCAATGCCGACAGCAAAGAAAATATTCTGGACTTTTTGCCAAAGAATATTACACTGCTGCCCAATACTTCCGGTGCCAGAAACGCCGAAGAAGCTATCCGCATTGCACGTCTTTCCAGAGAACTGGGTTGTGGCGACTTCGTCAAGGTAGAAGTTATTCATGACTCCAAGTACTTGCTGCCAGACAACGAAGAAACCATCAAAGCAACTGCACAACTGGCAAAGGAAGGCTTTATTGTTCTGCCGTATATGTATCCGGATCTGATTGCTGCAAGAAAGCTGGTGGATGCTGGTGCTGCTGCAATTATGCCACTGGGCGCACCAATCGGCAGCAACCAAGGATTGCGTACCAAGGATTTTATTCGGATTCTCATCGAAGAAATTCCGCTGCCGATTATTGTAGATGCCGGTATCGGTGCACCTTCTCAGGCATGCGAAGCGATGGAAATGGGAGCAGCTGCGGTTATGGCAAATACAGCGGTGGCAACTGCTGGAGATTGTGCTGCAATGGCAACCGCATTCCGCCTTGCAATTGAAGCAGGCAGACTGGCTTATCTGTCCAAACTGGGCAGAGTATTGGAACATGGTGCAGAAGCTTCCAGTCCGTTGACTGGTTTCTTGCAGGATTAAGGAGGGCTTTTCTTTGCGAACAATTTATGACCCTATGACCTATCAACCGCATATGCAGCAGCTGGATTCTTCTATCATGGAAACCGTCATTGCTGCAATGCACACATTTGAACAGACAACCTACACAGAA